>JBDSAR010000026.1:0-11240 GCA_039922035.1 Chthoniobacteraceae bacterium | reverse complement strand
GTTCGACAACTCCCCTGCCCTTGCGTGTATGGACTTGAAAACTTTTCAGACTTGGCGCCGCGCGATGCCGTTTTCGTTGAAAAGCCGGTTTGCCAGAATCACGGCGTCCCGCTATTGCCAAGTTTCTCCGATGAACTGGAAACGAATCTCCCAGACACTCAGCGTAGCCGCGTTCGGCATCGGTCTCTGCGGCTTGGGGGGCTGGGTGTTTGGCATCGACGCTTTGAAGCGCATCCACCCCTCATGGGTGACGATGAAGGCGAACACCGCGCTCTGCCTGATGTTCGCCGGTGCGGCGGTCGCGGTTCTGCGCGATGAGGAGTGCCGCGGGCTGAAACGGCGGTTCGCCCAAGTGTGCGGCGGGGTGATCGTCGTGGTCGGCGCTCTCACCTTTTGCGAAAACTTGGCCGGCTGGGATTTTGGGATCGATCAGGCGCTCTTTCGCGAATCGGTCGCGGAAGCGGGCCGCTCTTTTCCAGGTCGCATGGGGCCAGCCTCGGCGATGATTTTTATGCTCTTGGGGTCGGCGATTCTCCTCCTCGATTTCCGGACGCGGCGCGGCGCCTGGCCAGCGCAATGGTGCGCCACGGCGGCGGCGGCGCTCACGGTCCTGATTTTTCTCGGCTATTTCTACAATGTGGATGTGCCACCGTGGATCGCTCCCCACATCTCGATCGCCCTGCACACGGTGGTTGCGTTCCTGATGCTCTGCGCCGCCCTCCTGCTCGCCCGGTCCGGACGCGGATATGCGGCGATTTTCCTCGCGGAGAACACGAGCGGAGTCATCGCGCGGCGCATGCTGCCCACGGCGCTGCTCGCGCCAGCGCTGCTCGGCTGGCTCTTCGTGCTCGGGCGGGAGGCCGGCTACTACGGGCGCGATGCGGGCGTGGCACTGCTCGCCGTGGCGCTCACGGTGCTTTTCACCGGCCTGGTCTGGTGGACCGCGAGGGCGCTCGAGAGGACTGATGCGAAACGCCGCGCCGCGGTGGATGCGCTGGTGCGCAGCGAACACGAGCTGTCGGATTTTTTTGAAAACACCGCCATCGCCCTGCACTGGGTGGGACCGGATGGCTGTGTGCAGCGCGTGAACGACGCGGAACTCGCCTTGCTGGGCTACACGCGGGAGGAATACGTCGGCCGGAGCATCGCGGAGTTTCACGCCTCCGAGCCGGTCATCGCAGACATCCTCGCGCGGCTCACGGCCGGGGAGACGCTCAGCGACTATCCCGCGCAACTGCGCTGCAAGGACGGCTCCCTGCGCGACGTGCTCATCGGCTCCAGCGTGTATCGCGAAGACGGGAAATTCATCCACACCCGCTGCTTCACGCGCGATGTCACGGAACTCAAGCGCGCGGAGACTGCCCGCGCCCAACTGGCGGCGATCGTCACGTCTTCGCACGACGCCATCGTCAGCAAAAATCTGGACGGCATCGTCCTCACGTGGAACGCCGGCGCAGAGCGGATCTTCGGCTATGCTGCGGAGGAAATGATCGGCCAGTCCATCACGCGCATCATTCCCGCGGACCGGCTGGCGGAGGAGACCGACATCCAGAGGCGGCTGCGCGCGGGCGACCCCGTGGACCATTTTGAAACCGTGCGCGCCACGAAGGACGGGCGCCTGATCGACGTGTCCGTGACGATCTCGCCGATGCGCGATGCTTCCGGCACGGTGATCGGCGCGTCAAAAAGCGCACGGGATATCACGCAACGGAAGCAGTTCGAGGCGGAGCTGCGCGAGGCCCGCGACACCGCGGAGGCCGCCAATCGCGCGAAGGACGAATTCCTCGCGGCACTCAGCCACGAGCTGCGCACGCCGCTCACACCCGTGCTCATGCTCGCGGCGGACATGGAGCAGTCCCCGGAGCTGCCGGAGGCGGTGCGCCACGACTTTGCGATGATCCGCAAGAATGTGGAACTCGAGGCGCGCATCATCGACGACCTGCTCGACCTCACGCGCATCACCCGCGGCAAGCTGGCGCTGAGCTTCGGGCCCGTGGATGTGCACGCGCTCATCGAGCACGCGCTCGCCATTCTCCGCAGCGATCGGGAGACCAAGGACATTGCCATTGATTTTTCGCCGGGCGCGGCCTGCCATCACGCGAATGGCGACGGAGTGCGGCTCCAGCAGGTTTTTTGGAACGTCCTTAAAAATGCGATCAAGTTCACGCCGCACGGCGGGCGGATCACCATCCGCTCATGGAATGAGGACGGGCGTTTGCGCGTCTCGACCGCCGACACCGGGCTCGGGATCACGCCGGAGGAAATGCCGCGCATCTTCACCGCCTTCGCCCAGGGCAGCGAGGCGGCGGCACCGCGCTTCGGCGGCCTCGGCCTCGGCCTGTCCATCACCGCGCTGCTCGTGCGTGAGCATCACGGGCGGATCTGGGCGGAAAGCGCCGGACGCGATCAGGGTGCCACCTTTCACATCGACCTCCCTCTC
This sequence comes from Chthoniobacteraceae bacterium, assembly GCA_039922035.1. Classification (GTDB taxonomy): domain Bacteria; phylum Verrucomicrobiota; class Verrucomicrobiia; order Chthoniobacterales; family Chthoniobacteraceae; genus SXWH01. The sequence goes on along the minus strand of JBDSAR010000026.1, from coordinate 8,800 downwards.
GCCACCGCAGCCGCGATCCAACAGGCCGCCAAGCCGTCCGCGTCGCCCGTTGCAGCCCGCTCGCTTCGCATCCTCCTCGTCGAGGACCATGAGGACACCCGCAGCATCCTGCTGCGCCTCATGACCCGGTGGGGCCACACGGTGGCGACGGCGGCCTCGGTGTCGGAAGCCCGGGGCGCGGTCACGGGCGGCGGTTTCGACCTGCTGCTCAGCGACGTCGGCCTGCCGGATGGCACCGGCTACGATGTCATCGCCGCATGGCGCGAAAAATCGGACGCCCCGGCCGTGGCGATGACCGGCTTTGGGATGCAGGCCGACATCGCGCACACGCAGGCTGCCGGATTTGCCGACCACATCGTGAAGCCGGTCGCGGCGGAGAGACTGCGCGAAGTCCTCAAACGCTTTCCTTCTCCCTGACCGCCGCCGCCAACTGCGGCTCCACCACCGCCTCCATGCATCCCGGGCAGATGCCGTGGGAAAAATCCGTGCCCGTCTGCTCGTGAATGTACGCGTCAATATCGTGCCAGTAGTCCGCGTCATCGCGCACTTTTTTGCAATACATGCAGATCGGCAGAAGGCGCTTGAGCGCCCGCACCTCTTCCATCGCCTTTTCGAGTTCGGCAATCCGCTCGATGCCCCGTGCCTCAAGCGCCAGCACCCGCTCACCGCACCGCAGCCGGGCGAGCAGTTGCGCGCTGTTCACCGGCTTGCTGAGAAAGTCATCCACGCCTGCGGCAAACGCGGCGAGCACTTCCGCATCCTGATCATGTGCGGTCAGCATGATGATGTAGGTGTAGCGCCTTGACGGCAACGTGCGGATCCCCATGGCCACATGGACGCCGTCGAGACGCGGCATTTCCCAATCGAGCAGCGCGATGTGCGGCGGATCGGAGCCCAGCAAAATATCGAGCGCGGCCTGCCCGTCGTTCACCACGGTCACGTCGTAGCCGTGGCGCTGGAGGAGGAAGACGAGAGCGACCCGGGTCTTGTCGTGGTCCTCAGCCACGAGCACGCGCGTGGGCGTCGCACCCGAGTTTGGAAAAGTGGGATCGGGCGTGTTCATCACCCGTTGATTCGCAGCTCCCGTCCCGTTGCGCGTCTGAAAATTGACCCGCGCTATTTTCCGTTCACCTGCCCCCAGACCTTCGCGAAATGATGCGCCAGCCGCAATTTTTGCGCGACGCGCACGGGGATGACAAAGGGATACAGCGCTCCTTCTCCGAGACTGGTGGAGATTTCATTGAGCACGGAGGACATGCAGATCCAGCGTTGCAGCCAGGCGAGAAATTCACCCTCGGCGGCGGCGGTCGAGGGCAGGATCGTCGGCAGGAATCCGGCCTCGACGGGCAGGGTCACGAGCGGCAGCGCGAGGTGCTGCACCCGGACGCCGAGGCTCTCGCACGTCTCCAGCCCGTCCACGATTTGCAGGTAATGTGCCCACGTCTCCGCCCAGTCCTCCCAGGGATGCGATGACGCGTACGCGGTGATGAAACCCTCATCCCATCCCGCAGGCGCGCCGCGCTCGTAATGCGCACCCAGCGCCACGGAGTAGTCGAGCCATTCATTGCCGAAGCGTTCACGAAACGCCACCCGCAGCGGATCCTCCCACGCCAGATTCGAGAGGAAACGCTGCCAGAAATAGTGGGCACTCTCATGGCGGAAATGGCCGAGCAACGTGCGGCTGCTCTCGCCGAGTTGCTGCCGGTTGATCTGCCGGTAGGTGTCGTCGGCCTCCTCCAAGTTCACCGTGATCACGCCATTGAGATGGCCGGTGGTGACGGTTGAATTTGCCAGCGTACTGACGATCTCGAAGGCGAGTCCCGCGTTCGGATTTTCAGCCTTCGACGGCAGCTCGATGCCCAGGCGCCGCAGCGTGTAAATCAGCCGCCGCTTCGCCATCTCCATGGGTCCCCACAGCATCCGGTTCCGCGCCGTGCTGATGTCGGGAATCGTGCGGTTCATCCGGCAGGAAATGCACAGTGCCTCGCCCGAGTCCGCGGGCAGCACCCAGTTGCACACGCGGTGTTTCACGCCGTTGTCGCAACGCTTCATCGCGCCGCGCGGCGGCAGCCGCATCATCGTGCCTGCCTGCGGATCGTACCCGACTTCTTCACTGCACTTCAGGCAGCGTGAGCTGCCGAAGAAAAGGATGTTGCCGCATTCGCATGTGAATCGTTGCATAGGTAAGATGGAAGCCCGCCGAACAGGCCAGCCTCCCATCGCCGTTGTTACCACTTCTGGCCGTGTTGCGGTGCAATTTTTCTCAGCAACGGCGGCTGCTATCCGTTGCTTTCCGACGCCAGTCGCCGAAGGTTGAGCATCACCGCTCCCCACAACATCGCTGCTGATGGCGTTCGTGCAGCAGTCCGCCTGCTCTCGTGGATTGTCGCAGGGTTGCTCGCGTTTGGATCACTCCCGTCCGCGACCGCGGAGACAGGGCTCCGCAAGAAGCCCGCCGAAGACGACGCGGAAAAGCCCGCACCGAAAAAGAAGCCGCGCCCCAAAGTAACCCAAAAACCCGGGTCGGCACCGACCGATGCAGCCGCCAGCGGTTCGGGCAAAAAGGCGCAAACAAAGTCGCCGGACTCGTCACCTTCACCCGTTGCAAAGAAGCCGGACTCGGACACGCCAGCCTCGCCAGCCCGAGGTTCCGCCACCGCACCAAACGCCTCCATCGCGGCGGACGACCTCGTCGAATTCCACGCGCAGCCTGCCGCCGTGCGCAAGCTGATCGAATCCTGCCTCGAACTCGCGACGCAAAACCTCACCTACACCTACGGCTCCAGCGATCCGAAGAGCGGCGGTCTCGATTGCTCAGGATTCATCTACTTCGTGGTGCGGCAACATGGCTTCACGCAAGTGCCCCGCGACTCCAGCGGTCAATACGTCTGGGTGCGGAAAGCCCGCGGATTCCGCGCGGTCATCAGCCGTAAGGCGGACAGCTTCGAGATGGATGAATTGCTGCCCGGCGATTTGCTGTTCTGGACCGGCACTTACGCCACTGACCACGATCCGCCGGTCTCGCACGTGATGATTTACCTCGGCACCGAAAAATCCACGGGCACGAAAGTGATGATTGGATCCAGCGACGGCCGCACCTATCACGGCCAGAAGCGGAATGGTGTCAGCGTGTTTGATTTCACCATGCCGCGCACGCCCATCGCCGGCGATGCGCGCAGCACCTTCATCGGCTACGGGCGCATCCCCGGCCTGCGGGACTGAGCGCGGCGACAATCAACACCGGCCCTCGCTCGCCGCTTCAACTCTCGATCGTCGGGTTGTCGATTCCCAAGGCGCCCGCCAGATCCGTGAGATGCTCCTGCTCCTGCGCGATGATTTTCCGCAGCACTTCACTCAAGCCAAACTCACCCATCGCCTCCGCCTGCCGGATTCGCTCGCGGTAGTGGAGGATGGTCTGCCGTTCATTCTCGAGATCGAAGCGGAGCATATCCTCGGCCTTGTCGGACATCTTCACTTCCTTGGGCATCGTCACCGGAGTGCCGTTGAAATAGTCCACCTGCTTCGCGATCTGCATCGCATGACTGAGTTCCTCGGTCGCATGGACCGCAAGCTCCCGCGCGATGTCGGAAAATGCCGCGCCTTTGAGTGTCTGACTGTAAACGGTGTAGGCGATGACCGCCTGAAATTCACGGGCGAGATCCTCGTTGAGAAGTTCGATCATGCGTTCGCGGGTAATCGTCGGTGGCTTGTTCATGTCATTGAGATCGCCGCATGTCCGCCGGTGGATGCGTCCCTTTTGCGGTGCAGGGAAAAAAATACGGCCACCTCGCGCCTGGGATGCGATCCCATGGAAACACTCCATTATGAAAACAGTCCTCACCCTCACCACCATCGGCGTCGCACTTCTCGGCTTTGCCGCATGCGATTCCAAAGTCGAATCCAGCCGCAAGGACGCCCTTGAGAGCAAAGCCGACGCCTTGGAAAACAAGGCCGCGACTGTCCGCAAGGACGCCAAGACCGACGCAGCCGACCTGAAGAAGCAGGCCGCACTCGACGCGGATGCCGCCAAGGACGCTGCAAAAGCCCGCGCTGAAGCGGAAAAGAAGGCCGCGGAGCAAACGGCTGAAAGCGTCCGCAAATCGGGCGACCAAACCGCAAAGACGCTCGAGGAAAAGGCGAAGGAAACCCGCGAACAGAAGTAGCCCATGAAAGGCACACTGCTCCTCGGCATCGCTCTCATCCTTGGCGGTGCGGCGATTCTCAGCTACGGCTATTTCAGCTACCAGTCGCGGGAGACGGTGCTGAAAGTCGGGCCCATCGAAGCCACCGCTGATCGTACCAATACCGTTTCCCTGCCACCGATTCTCGGGTGGGGGCTGATCGCAGGCGGAGCCGTCGTCCTGATTTTCTCCGCGACGAAAAAAGCATAGGCGCACCGCGGCCGATCACCGATCCGGCCCGGCCATGAATCCCGCCAACCGCAAAGATTCCGCTCATCCGGTTTGGATCGTCGCAGTCTTCGTCGGCGCGGCAGCGACGCTTCGTCATGCGCAGGAATGAGCCACCCGGTCGTGAGGGATTTCCAAATTTCCTTCCCGTTGAAGAATAGCCGGACGCAGTAGCGACCCGATTTGTGAAGGACCAGGTGTTGGACTTTCATCTTCTCCCACGTCTTTGAGCCGGCGGGGCCTTTCATGCCTGCCCGCAGAAGATGACCGTGAAGCATCAAGAGAAAGCAGACCCACCTTTCGGCGGATTTCCCTTTTTTGAGAGGGAGTGGGCAGAGATGGATTCGAACCATCGAAGGCGTAAGCCAGCGGATTTACAGTCCGCCCCGTTTGGCCACTTCGGTATCTACCCTTTTTCTGCGAGGGATGCCGTGCTTATACACGCGGCGCGTGCGGTGCAAGGGTTTCGCGGAAAAATGTGCGAGCACGCGCGACTCCGCCCCCGTCACGATCTCAGAACGGCCAGAGGCGACGCAGGAACGGCTTCTTCTCCGGAGTGGCGCCGGGCTTCACGGCTGCGGCGGGTGCGGGAAGTTTTTCGCGGGGGATGATGCTCACCTTTTTGAGCAGGATGCGCTCGATGGGATAGTCGTTCGTGTCGGCGGAACGGTTCGAGATGCTCTCCAGCACGTCGAGGCCCCGGATCACATTTCCAAAGACGGTGTATTTTCCATCGAGCTGCGGCTGAGATGAAATGCAGACGTAGAACTGGCTGCCGCTGGAGCGGCGCTGCGGGTTCACCTTGTCGCCGAGGCGCGCGGCGGCAACCGCACCCTTCGTGTGGCGGCGGTGGATTTCCGGCGCGAGCGTGTAGCCGGGGCCACCGGTGCCGACTGCGGTCCGGTCCTTCTTTTTGCTGAGCGGATCGCCGGTCTGCACGATCGCGGTGGGGATGGCGCGGTGAAACGCGCAGCCTTTGTAGAATCCCTTTCCGGCAAGCTTCTTGAAATTCGCGACGGTCTCCGGCGCGTCCTTTTCATAGAATTCGATGACGGCCTGCCGAACCGTGCCGTCCTCGAAACGGATATCGAGCACGGCCACGTCGTCGGCGTCCGCACGGCAGGGGGAAAAGAATGCAGCGCTGAGTGCGATGAGGAGGAGCGTTTTTTTCATGGAGTAAATGGAACTGGGTGCAGTGCGATTCGCACCGGAGCATCGGGTGCTTCCGGCGTGGCGGCGAGGAATTCCACGCCGACCGCGTCCCTGCGGAGGTAGCCGAGCGCGATGTGGCGGTCGAGGGCGAAACTGAACGCCGCACTCGTGACCCGCCCGAGATCGCGCGCGGGTTCCGCAGCGGAGAAAATGCGCGCACCGGCGGCGAGCGGCCGGCCGTCGCCGGACACGAAGCCGCGCAGTTCGCGATTCACGTGGCCGACACTGCGCAGGCGCGAGATGACTTCCTGGCCGATGTAGCAGCCCTTGTGAAAATCAATGTGTGTGCGGTCGAGTCCAGCCTCCTGCGGCAGCGTCGTCTCGTCGATCTCACGCCCCCAGCGCGGGACGCCGTGCTCGATGCGGATGAGATCGAGCAGCGCCTCGGAAAGCACGGGCACGCGCGCGGTGATCTTTTTCCACACGGGCGGAAGATCTTTTCGGAACGGCGGAAACCAGTCGTGACCGGCGACACCGAAGCGATTCGCCGGGACGAGTGCGGCGCGGATTTCTTCCGGCACATCGTCCATTTTCATGCCGAGAAAATGCACGATCGCGATGTTGTCCGTCGCGTCCCCCATCGTCACATCATCCGCGATGATGTAGCGCTCCATCCGTGCGGGCAGCGTCTCCGCGACGGCGGCATCCGCATCCACGAGCACCCCGGAAGGCCCGATGCTCACGAAGACATCCCCACACATGCGGCCCTTCGCCGTGGTCACACACGCGGGAAAGACGGACGGGCATTTTGCCGCTGCGATGTTCGCCGTGAGCTGTCCGTTGAGATAGCGGATGCGATCGTTGCCTTTGAAAAGCAGCTTCACGCGCGACGCGAGATCCACGGCACCGCCACGCTCGCGGAACGCGCGGCATTCGTCCGCCGTCACACTCATTGCACGGGCGGCGTCTTCAGCGCGGGCGCGTGATTTTCATACAGCTTCGAGACGGCTGCGTAATCGAGATCGCCGAGGCCTTTCATCACCGCGCCGTACATCACGCCGCCGACGGCACTTGTCGCGGGCACATCGAGTTCCAACTTGTTTGCGATCTCGATGCCAAGCTGCACGTCCTTGAACATGTGCTTCAGCGCAAAGTGCGGCGCGTAGTCGCCGGTGAGCATCGCGGGCAGTTTCAGGTCAGTGACGCCGCTGCGCATCGCGTTGTTTTCAATCGCCTCCGCGAGCGCCTCCGGACGGATGCCCGAGCGCTTCACGATGGCGAGCGCCTCGGCGAGCGTCTGCACCGTCACCGCGCTGATCAGATTTGTCACCACCTTCACCACCGCCGCCTGCCCCACGCTGCCGATGTGGATGATGGCCTTGCTCGTCGCCTCGAGAATCGGCTTTGCGCGCAGGCAGTCCTGCTCCTCGCCGCCGATGTAGTACACGAGTTGGCGCTTGTCCGCCGCGCCCTTGCTGCCGGTGAACGGCGCATCGAGAAACCGCGCGCCGATCTGCCGCACGCGCTCCGCCGCCGCGAGCGTGCCCTCGAGGCCGATGGTCGAATTGCACACGATGAGATGCTGCGGGGTGAGCGCGGGCGCGAGCGCATCGATGGTCTCCATCACCGCCTTGGCATCGGCGACAAAAAGCTGGATGACTTCGCAGTCCGTCGCGACCTCCATCGGCGAGCCGAGGAAATTTGGCGCCGGCTTCGGCGTGCGATTCCACACGCTGGTGGCGAAGCCCGCGTGCCGCAGCCCTGCGGCCACACGCGTGCCGATGATGCCGAGTCCGATGACGCCGACGCTCTTCCTGTTCTTGTTCGATTGGGCCATGTGCAGAAGAAATTCCGCGCGCAATCCATCAGGAAAGCCGCCGCCCCGCAACACGGGGAAAATTTTGACGCGCTATTTTTTCGGTGCGGGCTGTGCAGGCACGGGAGCCGGAGCCGGAGCTTCCGGCGCGGCGATGTTCAGCTTCACCTCGGCCTTCTGCCGCATTTCGGCGATCATGCTGTCAATCGCGACGCGTTTTTTCTCGCGGGAGAGAAAGGCGACGATCTGCGGCTTGGCCTCCTCGAACGCCTGCTTCGACGGCTCCTTGCGATCCGTCACCTTGATGACGTGATAGCCGAACTCCGAACGCACCGGCTCCGCCGAGACCTCATCCTTCTTCAGCTTGAACGCGGCCTCCGCGAAAGGCTCCACCATCGCACCCTTGCGCGGGAAAAAGCTCAGGTCGCCGCCGCGCTCCTTCGCGCCCGGCTCTTCGCTAAGCTCGCCGGCGAGTTTCCCAAAATCTTCCTTTTTGGCGCGCGTCACAGCAGTCTCCGCCTTCTTCAGCGCCTCGGTGACTTTCTCCGGCGACGCATCCGGCGTGAGGCGGAAAAGGATGTGGCTCGCACGCACCTGCTCCGGCTGCTCGAAATGCTGCGGGTTCTTCTGGTAGAATTCCTTGGAGTCCGATTCCGTCGGGTCCGCGGCCTTGCCCTTGATCTGGTCGTCCACCCACTGCCGCTGCTGCATCCGTTTCGCGATGTCCGCCTTCAGCGACTCGATCGTCATACCCATCCCCGCGAGTTCCTTCTTCACGTCCTCGACCGTCGCCTTCCGTGCCTCGCGGATCTTCTCAAATTCCGCATCCACCGCTGCCGGCTCGACTTTCACTTTCGAGGCCGCCTTCGTCACCAGTCGCTCATTGATCATGTCATCCAGGATCATCCGCATCACCCCGGCCCGCTGCTCCGGCGGCACCGCATCCACCGACATGTTGCGGCTCTTTGCCGCGCGCTCGAAAGCCTGCTCGAGTTCGGCATTGGTGATCGCCTCACCGTTCACTGTCGCGGCGATTTCCACCGAAAGTCCGCCCGGCCCCTTCGCGGCGGCAGGCTTGCTCTCCGCAACGGCAAAGGCGGCGGTGGCGATGGAAACGGCGATTGCGAGGCATTGCGAACGATGGTTTTTCATTGGAGGCGCGGACGCTTGCACGGGTCCCCGCTCGTGGCGAGGGCTTTTGCGGAAAAATTCCGTCACCCGCATTTCGCCACCGGCACCGGCGCAAAACAAAAAAAAGCACCCGTCGAATCTGGCCGTCCAGTAGTCCGGCCAACTTCCCATTTCTCGCTCCGGCAAAGTACCGGCAGCGGGACTCGAACCCGCACAGGAGTTGCCTCCCTAGGGATTTTAAGTCCCTTGCGTCTGCCATTTCGCCATGCCGGCATTTACCTATGAAAACACG
>JBDSAR010000025.1:0-2652 GCA_039922035.1 Chthoniobacteraceae bacterium | reverse complement strand
AGGCGGCGGCGTTCGTGGCGAAGCACGGCAAAGCGCAGCGGGCCTCGGAAAATGCGGAGCCGTTTTTCCTCTACCTCGCCTACAACGCCGTCCACACGCCGCTGCAGGCGACGGAAAAATATCTCTCGCGATTTTCCAAAATCACCGACGAGCGCCGCCGCATCTACGCGGCGATGACGAGCGCGATGGACGACGGCATCGGCCAGGTGCTCACCGCGGTGAAGGACGCGGGCATCGAGAAGGACACGATGATTTGGTTTTTCAGCGACAACGGCGGCCCGCCGCCCGCCGTCGCGCCGACGGACAACACGCCGCTGCGCGGATTCAAGGGCCAGGTGTATGAGGGTGGCATCCACGTGCCGTTCGTCGTGCAATGGCGCGGGCACATCCCCGAGGGCACCACGTTCGCCGAGCCGGTGATCTCGCTCGATGTCTTCGCCACCACCGCCGCGCTCGCCGGTGCGCAGACTCCGCCGGATCGGAAAATGGACAGCGTGAACATCCTCCCGCACCTGCTCGGCGAAGCGAAGACGTCGCCGCACGACTGGCTGCACTGGCGCACGGGCGGCGGCGCGACGTGGGCCGCGCGCGAGGGAAACTACAAGCTCGTGATGGCCGCGAAGGGTCAGCCGGAGCTGTTCGATCTGAAGGCCGACATTTCCGAGACGCGCAATCTCGCCGCGGAAATGCCGGACCTCGTCGAGAAACTCACGAAGGGTCACGACGCGTGGAACGCCGAAATGATCCCTCCGAAGTGGGAGAGTCCGCGTGCTCCGGCGAAGAAGGCGGCGGCGAAAACGGAAGCCAAGTAATCCTCGCCTTCGCGCTTCACATTCCCATGAGAATTCCCCGCCTCTCCCTCCTCGTTGCATTCATCTTTGCTGCTGCCTCATCGCACGCCGCCGACAAGCCGAACATCATCTTCCTCCTCGCCGACGACATCGGCTATGCGGATCTTTCGTGCTACGGCGCGAAGCACGCGAAGACCCCAAATCTGGACCGGCTCGCCGCGCAGGGCTGCCGGTTCACGGACGCGCATTCGCCTGCTTCCACCTGCACGCCGACGCGCCGCGCGTTTCTCACAGGTGTGTATTCGTGGCGGCAGCAGCCGGGCTCGACCATTGCGCCGGGCGATGCGCCGCTGAGCATTCCCGTGGGCACGCCGACGGCTGCGTCGCTGCTGAAGTCCGCGGGCTATCGCACGGGCGCGGTCGGCAAGTGGCACATCGGTCTCGGGCCCGAGGGCGGGCCGGATTGGAACAACGAAATCAAGCCCGGGCCGATGGAACTCGGCTACGACTACTCGTTCATCATGGCCGCGACGGGTGACCGTGTGCCCACGGTGTTTGTCGAGGGGCATCGCGTCGTGAATCTCGACCCGAAGGATCCGATCACTGTGAGCTACAAGGCAAAGGTCGGCACGGAGCCGACAGGGAAAGAGAATCCCGAACTGCTGAAGCTCAAGCACACGCACGGGCATGACATGACGATCGTGAATGGCGTGGGTCGCATCGGCTGGATGACCGGTGGAAAAGCGGCGCGCTGGCGGGATGAGGACATTGGCGACACCTTCGCGGGCAAGGCGGTGAAGTTCATCGAGGACAGCAAGGACGGTCCGTTTTTCCTCTACTACGCCACGCACAACATCCACGTGCCCCGCGTGCCGCATGAGCGGTTCAAGGGCACGAGCACCGTCGGCACGCGCGGCGATGCGATTCACGAACTCGATGAGGCCGTCGGCAAAGTGATGGCGAAGCTCGACGCCCTGAAGCTCACGGACAAGACGCTGTTCATCTTCACGAGCGACAACGGCGGCGTGATGGACGACGGCTACGAGGATGTCGGCAGCTTCGACTACAATCCGAACGCGCCGCTGAACGGGCACAAGGGCAACGTCCTCGAAGGCGGCCATCGCGTGCCGTTCATCGCGCGCTGGCCCGGACGCATCAAGCCCGGCACCGAGAGCGCCGCGCTCATCGCACACCTCGACATGCCCGCGACCTTCGCCGCGCTCACCGGCGTGAAAATCCCGGACGGCGGCTGCCGCGACAGCATCAACGTGCTGTCGGTGATCCTCGGCGAGACGCAGAAGTCGCCGCGCGAAACTTTCGTCGCGCACAACGGCGGCGTGAACGGCCCGTTCGGATTCCGCGCGGGAAATTGGAAGCTGAACACCGCCGGTTCCGGTCCCGGTGCCAACGACCCGCGCCGCGGTGGCGTGCAGCCGAAAGCGCAGCGCGGCAATGACGCGCCGGCCAGCAACGTGAAGCCCGCGCGACCGGGCGGCGGGATGCAGCTTTTCGATCTCTCCGCCGATCTCGGCGAGACGAAGAACCTCGCGGCGGAAAAGCCAGAGAAGATGAAGGAACTCGCTGATCTCCTCGCGAAAATCCGCGCGCAGTGACGCTCAGTGCCCGCTGTGATCGCAGAGGTGCTTTTTGATCCGCTCCCGCGCATCGGGAGGCAGCGAGGGACCAGCCTCCGGCGCACTGTTGCCGAGGCGTGAGACGGCGCGGCGGAGGAGCGCGAGCTGTGCGCGATAGCGGCGGCACCATGCGCAGATGAGGTAGTGGATGCGCATGCGGAAGCGCGTCGTCCAGGGCAGCCGTGCGTCGAGCGCCTGTGAACTGAGGCGCGACATGTCGTGGCACG
>JBDSAR010000024.1:0-2566 GCA_039922035.1 Chthoniobacteraceae bacterium | reverse complement strand
TCCGGCATCGCATCCACGGCGTTGAAGACGAGGTTCATGAAAATCTCCCGCAGCTCCGCGCCATTGCCGAGCACGGGCGGGACTTTTTGCAGCTCCAGCTCGACGCGGATCGCGCGGCCCGTTTCGAGTGCGTGGTCGTGCCACTTCGGCTTCGTCAGCGGCACCACTTCCTCGATGAGGGCGTTCAGATTCACCGCGCTGAAGACGTCGGTCTCCTCGCGCGGCCGGTAGAAATCCCGCAGCCGCGAGACAACATGCGAGGCGTCGCGGCCGGCCATGTTCATCGTCTTCAGGTATTGCCGGAGCAGTTCGCGGTCATCCATGAGCGACTCGTCCTGCAGGAGCAGGTCGCTGTAGCCGGTGATGGACATGAGGGCGTTGTTAAAATCATGGACCACGCCGCCGGCCATCTCGCCAAAGGCGCGGAACCGCTCCTGCTGCACGATCTGCCGCTGGCTGCCCTTCAGCTCGGCCAGCACACCCTCGAGTTCCACCGTGCGTTCCGCGACCTTCTGCTCGAGCGCGCGGTTGTAGCCCTGGATTTCGAGGTGCTGGAAACGCGTCTGCAACAGGCTGCGCACGCGCATCTGCATTTCCGCCGAGTCAAACGGCTTGAACAGAATGTCGGTCGCCCCGGCGAGCAAAGCGCGCCGCTTGTGCGCGGGATTGGAACTGCCGGTGAGCACGAGGATCGGCAGGCAGGTATCCTTCGGAAGATGAAGGCGGAGCCGCTCGACGAGCTGGATGCCGTCGAGGTGCGGCATCTCGATGTCCGTGATCACGAGGTCGGGCGCATACGCATCGAACTCCTCGATGATCCGCCTCGAATCGGTGAGCTTGCGCGTGTGCTTGAAGCGCAGCCGACCGAGCACGTTCTCCAGCAGGCAGAGACTGCTCACGTCATCGTCCACCATCAGGATTCGTCCCTCTTTCAGCGTCTCCTCATTCATCGCAATTTCTGTGCAACGCCGCGCCTCAGGCCGCCACCGCCAATGCCTCACGCACCGCCTGCAGCAGCAGTTGCGGATTCACCGGCTTGGAGAGATAGCGCACGCCATTGCGCACGCCCGCCTCATCCTTCGAGACGAGCGAGGTGAGGAAAATAATCGGCACGCGGCTGAGCACGGCATCGGCGCCGAGTTCCGCAGCGACGTCACCTCCGTCCTTGCCCGGCATGTCCACATCCAGAAGGACGAGGTCCGGGCAAAAGGTGCGCGCCGTGGCGAGCGCGGCGAACGAGCGGTGCTCGGTGCAGGTTTCGAAGCTCCCCAGTTTTTCGAGGAGCGTGCGGGTGAGGGACAGAAGACTTTTGTCATCGTCCACGATCAGGATTTTCGGCTTGCTCATGCCGCACAGTCCAAGCAGGTGCCGTTCGCCGCACTGCGGGGAGAGTCTGTATTCTGCCCCCGCAAATACCCTGATACCCGTCAACTCGGGGCGAAACTCAATGCGGCCGCTTCAGGCAGAGATGATACGGTTGCGCACCGCGTAACGGACGAGTTCGCTGAATGCCTTGAGCTTGAGTTTCTTCATCACTGCAGCGCGATGGGTCTCGCCCGTTTTGACACTGATGCCAAGCGCGGCAGACATTTCCCGATTGCTCCTGCCCTCGGCGACCAGTTGGACAACTTCACGCTCTCGGCTCGTCAACCGCCCTTCACCCTCCTCGGTAGTCGCGCCGCTTTTGCCCTCCAGAAATCTCACGAATAGCATCTCGCCCACCTTGGTCGTGAAGTAAGGCTTATGCCTTGCGAGAGCACGCAATGCAGCATCAAGATGCTCCTGCCCCTCGGTCTTGAGAACGTAGCTTCGGGCACCCGCTTCAAAAACCTGCTGCACCAGATGCTCGGCCGTGTCGCCCGTGAAGATCAAAACTTCCGTCTCAGGACACGCCTTCCTGATCCGCCGGGTCGCATCGAGCCCATTGAGTTCCGGCATCCCCATATCCATGACCACAATGTCAGGCTTCAGTTCCTCCGCCATCCGGACCGCCGAACGCCCATCCGACGCCTCCCCGCAAACGACCCAGCCCGGCATCGCCTCAATCACCGTCCGCAGCCCACCCCGCACGACCTCATGATCGTCGGCCAACATAACTCTGATTTGTTTCATAAATTCAAAAGGCTGGCCGACAATGCCACAGATTCCTGGAAAAAGGGAGAAAACAAGAAGTGGAATCCTGTGGCCTGCAAAATTCCCAGCATGGAAAGGCATTTTGGCCACCTGATTGGCGTTTCTGCATCAAATTCTGACTTATAGCCAATCAACTCGATGATTTTGGGTCGTGACTTCAAACCGATCAGCGTGCGATTATGCTGGAACAGCATGACAGCGAGATCCGCAACCATGACCGCAACGCTTAGCCTCAACTTTGAAGTGCAATATTGGTTAGTTGCTCTTTATTCCCAAAAAAAAACAACATGAACATTATAAAAAAAGTTTCGGCCTTGCTCGCCGTATTACTAGGCGGATTCCACCTTAGTTTCGCCGCGCCAAAGACAACACCCGAGGAGCAGATTTTGACTTTTCTATGGAGCGCCTCCGAAAGCACCGAAGAAAAGGCTGA
>JBDSAR010000023.1:0-2360 GCA_039922035.1 Chthoniobacteraceae bacterium | reverse complement strand
TTGTCAATCACCCGTCCGCGGCTGGCGATTTCGAGATCGAATGCCAGTTCGGTCGGCAGGAGGTATCCGGGCTCCGGCGCAACCAGCCGCGTGGTGCCCACGATCTCGCCGCCATCCCATGCCACGACTTGAATCGCCCGCTCATCGAAGGCATCCCGCTCCAGCCCGGCTGGAAAATCCTCCGCCCGGCCCCACTTTTGCTCGAGCACGACGGCGCAACGCAGGCGGAACACCGCCTCACGCTCTTCACAAGTTCGCGCGATCCCAAACGAGAGCGGGGCCACGCGCGCAAGGACGCCCGCCGCGAAAGCGTCCACCCTGTCCAGTGCGGCGCACTCTTCCCCGCGCATTGGAAGCCGGCCTAGCGATCCGTCACGACAGCAGTGCCGCCCACGAGGAAGAATGCCTGCACGGGATTCACCACCGTCCTGGCACCCTCACCGTTGGCGGAGATCCGCGCGCGCAGACCGACCCGTCCGAACTGGCACCGCTGGTTCCCCTGCGCGAGCGGCTTGGTCTTGCGTTGCGTCAGTTCCACGGTCGTCGCGATCACCCCTTGGTTGGGAGCCTGCACGTTGAGGACATTGAAGTAGCGCACGGAGTAGGTGGCGATCACAGCGCCGACGGCGAAGGATGCCGGATTGCTGAAACTCGCGCCGGGAGTTTCGCGCAGGTAGATGCTCATTTCGCCCGGCGCGCTCGTCGTGATGATATTGCCATGCTCATGGCGCGAGTCCCAGATCGTGGACGCTGAAAACGTGAACAGCGCCGTCGCCTCGGTGCGCACATTCGGATTGGAAAAAAGGAGATCGTCCGTCAGGCCGAACACATGGGTCAGATACCCGTAGTGCGTGACCAGCGTGACGTTCTGATCGCTGCGCCCGAGGAATTCAAAGGCAGTCTGGCCCTCGGGCGCGTCGCCGATGCAGCCGCCGCCTCCGAGGTTGCTGGCGGTTGCGGGGAGCACCAGCGCGGTCGATCCGGCGCTGGCAGCTTGGAGGAAGGTGCGTCTGTTCATGGGGTTTTTGGGGATTTGAAGCAGCGCATGCCGAGGGCCTGACCCGCCCGGCAGAACTACGCCGCATCGGTTGAAGTTGCGCTATTCGTGAACATCGGCCGTTCAAAGTCAAGACGTGGGTTTCCAAAGGAATCTGCAACGCGCCGCAAGGCTTCTCCGGAACCTGGATGAACAGTTTGCCGGATTTTCCGAGGCGACGTTCCCGGAACAAGGGAGAGACTGAAATGGCACTCGATCACACGGCGCTGCTCGCCGTCTTCTGCACCGTCTATGCCTACACCACGATGACCCACTGGCAGCCGCGCGTGACCGCCACACAGGCCGGTCTCATCTACGCGACCGAACCGGTCTTGGCCTCCGCATGGGCGCTGTTCCTCCCCGGCTGGTTCTCCGGCTTCGCCGGAATCGCGTACTCCAACGAGCATCTCACCTGGCAGCTCTTCGCCGGGGGTGGCCTCATCCTCGCCGCAAACCTTCTTCTTATCGCCCGCCCCGACCAACCCGCACACGGCGACCCGGCGGCGATGACATAACGAATAACCAGTCCCTCGTCACTGATCCTCCGTCACTTCGCGCGTCGCGTTGACTGGCAGACTGAGTGCGTGCATTCTCCGACCATGAACGCCTTTGAAACCGCCGCCGTCATCGAGGACTCGTCGCACCTTTCTTTGCGCGAGCCGGTGCCGCGTGCGGCTTCGCGGGAGTGCCGTGTCATCGTGCTCTTTGAACCCGAGAACGGTGCTGGCAACTCGTGGCCCGATGGATTTTTCGAGGCGATTCGGATTGAGGATTCGGCATTCACCCGCCCGCCGCAGGGGAATGCGCCGGACATCCGTCCGCTGGAAGCGTGAAGTTCCTGCTCGATACGAACGTCTGCATCGCGGTGATGCGCGGGCGGGCAGCGACCGTGAGTCGACTGTCCGCAAGAGTGCCGGGAGAATGCGCCGTTTCTGCGGTCACTGCCTATGAGCTTTTCACCGGAGTGGCGAAATGCCGCGAGCCCGAGCGCGAGCATGGCAAGGTGATGCGCCTGCTCTCCGCCGTGCACGTGCTGCCGTTCGACGACACAGCAGCGCGCCGCGCCGCGCTCGTGCGTGCGGAACTCGAAGCCAGCGGGCAGGTGTGCGGCCCATACGACTTGCTGCTCGCAGGTCACGAGCTCGCCCTCGGGCTGACGCTCGTCACAAACAATGTCCACGAGTTTTCCCGAGTCAGTGGACTCAGGATCGAAGACTGGATGGCCTGACGCTTTGCTCCGACTGTCCGAGCGCCTTGTTCCCACAGCGAATAATCTGTCTGTCCTAACTGCCTGTCCCTCGTCCTGTCGTCCTGGGCTAATCAG
>JBDSAR010000022.1:0-3166 GCA_039922035.1 Chthoniobacteraceae bacterium | reverse complement strand
GGAGGATTTTCTGAAATGCGTAAGATAGCGAGAGCTACCCCAGCGCGCCCATCCAGCCTCGGAGGACGAGCCAGAGCTTGGTGAGTTTGCCGAGCGAGTAGCGGCGGTCGAAGACGCGCCAGCGGTCAAGGCGCATTTTTTCCAGCAGGCGCGAATAGACGGCGCGCATGATCTCGGCGGCGACGAGCGCGCGGCGATCCGGCGCTGGTCGTGCGGCGAGGGCGGCGCGGTAGAATTCGTCGGCGCGCACAGACTCGAAATCCATCAGCGCGAGGAAGGCGTCGCTGCGGTGGCCGGCGGCGAGGTCTTCGCGCGTGACGCCGAAGCGCATCATGTCCTCATGCGGGAGATAGACGCGGCCCTCGTTTGCAAAGTCCTGGCCGACGTCGCGCAGGATGTTCGTGAGTTGGAAGGCGAGGCCGAGCTTTAGCGCATATTCGCGTGCGCCCGGATCCTTCGCGCCGAAGATGCCGAGGCTCACGAGGCCGACGACGCTCGCGACGCGGTGGCAGTAAAGTTCGAGCTGCTCCCAAGTCGCGTAGCTCGCGCCGTCGAGGTCCATTTCCATTCCGGCGATGATTTCGAGGAAATGATCCACGGAAAGTTTGTGCCGTGCGATGATCTCGCGCACGGGCGCCGCGAGCGCGCTCTCGCCCGCCGTCTCCGCGCGCACCGCCCTGCGCCAAGTCGCGAGCGCGGCGACTTTTTCAGCGCGCGGCGCGGGCTCGTCCACGATGTCGTCCACCAGCCGGCAGAACGCGTAGAACGTGCTCATGTCGCGCCGCCGCTCCTTCGGCAGCGCGGCAAATGCGAGCGCGAGGTTCGACTTGCTCGCGCGGGTGATTTTCTCCGCCTCCGTCACGGGGCGAACTCGTGTTTTCGTGTCACGCGACCATTAAGCGCCGCCACACGCGCGCGCGGCAAGCACTCGATGAAAAATGGGGCATCGCGTCCCCGCGAAAAGACGCGGAGTGCGTTGAACTCGCTGGAGCTTCGCGCGGCTTGGACGCCGCGAAGTCAGTCAGCAAGGACGGGACCGGAGCCTTCGTCGCGAATCTGTGTCTTGTCTTTGTCGCTCATGTGGTGGTTCGGGTGTTTGGGAATTAGCCGCAACCTTCGCTGCTGCCGCAGTCGAGGCAGACTCCGCAGGCACCGGCACGGATGACTCTGATGCTGCTGCACTGTGAGCAAGTGATGCCGATGTACGCGCTGCCAAGTGCATCGCTGAGCCGCTTGGCAGCGACTTCATCGAGCACCTCAGACTGCGGATCTCGCTCGGCGCTGGCGGTGTTGGTTTCCTGTTTGGTCACGAATGTGGAGTGTTGCTGAATTCGTCCGGGCTGTTCCCAGCCCGGACATTTCCAATGAGATGAGGTTACGAGCATCCCTGACTCGTTCCGCACTGCGTGCAGGTGCCACAGGCGCCGGCGCGGATGACCTTGCTGCTGCCGCAGTGCGAACACGGGGTGTCCATATACATGTTACCGAGCGCATCCCTCAGGCGTTCGGCGTGCGTGGTGGGCTTCTGCGGTTCGGTGCCGTTTTCGCTGTTGCCTTTGTAGGACACGATATCAATGACTCCGACTTCTCCCGTGCGCTCGAGTTCGGCCACGGGACGATTTACGGATTCCTTTTCAATCGCGGCGAGTTCCTTCATCGGCAGCTCCGGCTGGGCCTTGTTCGGCGAAGTCGCTTCCTTGTATCCCTTGATGAACTGGCAGCCGAGCCAGCGGAATACGTAATCGGTGATGCTGCTCGCGGTGCGGATGTCGGGGTTCTTCGTAAAGCCGCTCGGCTCGAAGCGGGAGTGCGCAAACTTGCGGACCATGCTCTCGAGTGGCACGCCGTATTGCAGCGCCATCGAAGTCAGCGCACCGATGGTGTCCATGAGGCCGCCGATGGTGCTGCCTTCCTTCTGCATCTGGATGAAGAGCTCGCCCGGCTGGCCGTCATCGAACATGCCGACGTTGATGTAGCCCTCGTGGCCGGCGATATCGAATTTGTGATTGAGGGCGACGCGCGTGTCCGACATGCGGCGGCGGCTTGGCTGGTCGGCCTGCTTGCGCAGTTCGGTGATCTCCTTTTCGAGATCGCCGATGCGGCCTTCGAGCTGGCCCTTGTTGCTGAGCTCCGCCTCAACTTCGGCGACCGCAGCCGCGTTACCGGTGACGTGCTTTTTGCCGGAAAGCGGTGCGCTGCGCTTCGAGCCGTCACGATAGATCGCGATGGCCTTCAGCCCGAGCTGCCAGCCTTCGATGTAGGTATTCATAATGTCCTCGACGGTCGCGGTCGAGGGCAGGTTCACTGTCTTGGAGATCGCGCCGCTGAGGAAAGGCTGCGCTGCGGCCATCATGCGAATGTGGCCGCGGTAGTGCAGCGAGCGCTTGCCCTGGTGCGGCTTGAAGGCGCAGTCGAACACCGGGAGGTGCTCCTCGCGGAGGCCGGACTTGATCACCGCGCCGGTCGTCTCGTCCTGCACGTCCTCAATCGTGTCGAACGTCTCGATGTGCGCGAGGATGGATTCGATTTCGCTCGCCGCATAGCCGAGGCCCTTGAGCGCGGGCTTCACGGTCTGGTTGACGATTTTCAACATGCCGCCGCCGGCGAGCAG
The DNA here is from genome assembly GCA_039922035.1 of Chthoniobacteraceae bacterium. Lineage (GTDB taxonomy): Bacteria > Verrucomicrobiota > Verrucomicrobiia > Chthoniobacterales > Chthoniobacteraceae > SXWH01. The sequence continues at coordinate 555 of JBDSAR010000022.1, read as the reverse complement.
CTTGTATTTCACGAGCGCGATGTCGGGCTCGATTCCCGTGGTGTCGCAATCCATGAGGAAGCCGATCGTGCCGGTCGGCGCGAGGACGGTGACCTGCGCGTTGCGGTAGCCGTGCTTCTTGCCGAGTGAAATTGCGCCATCCCATGTGCGACGCGCCTCATTTTTCAACTCAGCGAAACGGTCGCTCACGCCGATGTCCTCGACGCTCTCGCGGTGCAGCTTCATGACTTCGAGCATGGGCTTCACGTTGTCCTTCGCGACCGGCTTGTCCACGCCGCTGCAGCGCGCGTCCCTGTAGCCGGGGAACGGCCCCATCGCCTGCGACATGCGCGCGCTCTGCTCGTAGGAATGACCAGTCATGATCGCTGTGATTGCACCGGCGAGCGCGCGACCTTCGTCGCTGTCGTAGCCGAGGCCGTAGCTCATGATGAGCGAGCCGAGATTTGCGAAGCCGAGGCCGAGCGTGCGGAAGATGTGCGAGTTCTCCGCGATTTCCTTGATGGGGTAGCTCGCGTTGTCCACGACGATTTCCTGCGCGGTGATGAAGAGGCGCAC
>JBDSAR010000021.1:0-4711 GCA_039922035.1 Chthoniobacteraceae bacterium | reverse complement strand
GGCATCATTCGCGGCGGGAGCGACGGCCTCAGGTGCCGGCGGTGGCGTGGCCGGCGCGGGCGTACCGGGAGTGGGTTCCGGCGCGATCAGCGGTGGTGCCGCGGCGGCGCGCAGCGGGGACTCGGTGGCTTTGTTTTGCACCGCCACGTTGCGGATGACAAAGAGCTGCTCCTTGTGGTTTGCGAGGCCGACGAGCACTTCGCGGAGCGCCTTATCGGTGGAAGTGAATTTGATCCGGAGTCCGTCCCGCTCGATCAGTCCGTGGTCGGCCCTGTCGCCGCCACCTTTTCGTTTTCCGGAGCCACCACCGCCTTCTTCGGGGAGCGGCGCGCGGGACAATTCATCAAGGTCCAGGTTGCCAGCCTTGATGAGGACGTTCATCACCAACTCGATCGCGCGGAGTTCGCGTGCAAGCGCAGGCGTGGCCTTTTCATCCGGGGGCCTGGCCTGGTATTCGCCAAACCCGAGATAGAAATCCTTGGGACGCTCGACACCTGCGCTGGCGGCCTTCGCGGAGATTTGGGCGACGGATTCCTTGAGCCTGTTCTGAAAATCCACCTTGGTCATCGCCTCCATCGGCAGCACCCGGGACTTCAGTTCCTTGTGGAAGGTGGTGATTTTTTCGGTCAGTTCATTTTGCTGCGCGAGCAGCGCCTTGAGGCTCGCGTCCTTCAGAGCCGGCTTGGCCTCGTGAAGCCTTTTCAACTGCGCATTGGCGGTATCAAAAGCCGAGGCGGCGCCATCGTATTTGTCCATCGCCGAGTAGGTGAGGTAACCGAGCGTGCCGACGCCCGCCAGCACCACCGCGCCAAGTCCTGTCAGGAATTTGTTTTCGGAAACCCAGCTCATTGGAGGTTGATCGGGTTCTTGAGTTTCAATGGGATCACAAATTTGAAGGCCCAGTCGTTGGTGTCGGCGTTGGGGCGCACAAAGCCATCGTTCGCGTCGTCGCTCGGGATCATGAGTTTCGAGTCCTTGAGACTGGTGACGAATTCATCCACCACGGCGGCACCGGCATTGTTGCCGGCACCCACGCCCAGGAAGAGGCCCTTGGCCATGAGTTTCACCGAAGGGCCGCCACCGTCCCCGCCCTTTTTCGGTTTGCCTTTGGTGGAGGTCGGTTTCTGCGCAGGCTCGGCGGCGTCGGCTTCCTTTTTCAGGGCGTCTGGCGTCTGGAGTTCGAGGTTCGTGATCCAGATGTAATCCTTCGGGATTCGCTTGTTCAGATCTTCGAGGAGACTGACCCAATACGCGCGCTCGTGCGCGATGGTTTCCAGCGGATGTGCCGACTCGGCGAGCTTGTCCACCTCGGCCCTCGCGTCCTTCATCTTCTTCTCAAGCGCGACCAGCGGTGCGGCATCCTGATTGAGCTTGTCCGCCTTTTCGCCAGCCAGCACTGCCGCGTGCTCGTAATATTGCCACCATGCGCCGAGCGCGGAGAGTACGCAGACGCCGGCGGCGATGAGATAGGGCCGCTGTGCCGCGCGCTTCTCCGCTTTTGCCACGCTGACGGGGCGCAGGTTCAGCTCCATCGGGCAGCTTCCCAGCCCGCGCAGTGCGAGGCCGACGAGTTCGCCGAGCGTGTGCGTGGCGTGCGCGAGATCGTCCGTGTTGGCGGAATCCGACACTGCCACATTCCGCAGCGGATTGAAGTAGTCCACCTCCATGCCGGGGAATTTTTCCTGGAAAAATTCGCGGATGTACGGGAGCGAAGCGGTGCCACCCGCGATGAGCACGCGCACCGGCTGCGAGCCGCCGTGTTCGCTGCGGTAGAAAGTGATGCTGCGCGCGATCTCCTGATGCAGGCGCGTCATCTGGTTGCGCGTGATCTTGGAGATGCGTGCGATCTCCACGTCGTCCGGCTCCGCATACGTTCCGCCGAGACTCACGAAGCCGTCCCGCACCTTGCGCACTTCCGCCTCGGAGAAGGCGCAGCCGAAATCCTTCGCGATCGCGGTGGTGATCGAGCTTCCGCCGATGTTCAGACGGCGAGGAAAAATCTTGCCCGGTTCGCAGAAAAGCAGATTCGTCGTCCGCGATCCGATGTCCACGAGGATCGTGCAGCCCTCCGCGTCCGGGTAGTTATAGCGGAGCGCGTTATAGAGTGCCATCGGCGCGATGTCCACGATCGCCGGCTTCAGCCCGCCCGCCTGCGCGGAGGCATTGATTTCATCGAGAAGGTCCGACTTGATCGCCGCGAGGATCACCTCGACCTGGCCGCCGTCGCCTGCGTCGAGGAGCTGCCAGTCCCACACCACTTCGTCAATCGGGTAGGGGACATTCTGCTGCGCCTCGAAGCCCACGATTTGCTCGACCTGCGTCGCGTCGCCCACGCTCGGCAGCGTGACCGGGCGGGTGAAAATGACATGCGATGCGATCGCGTAGTTCACGCTCCGTCCCTTGAATCCCAGTTCGGTGACGAGCTGCTCGACCTGGAGCTTCGTCTGCGCCGAACGCGTCGGATCCGCGGAGGGATCACCGAGGATTTCGATCTGCTTGAGCCGGGTCAGGATGAGTCCGCCTTCAGCATTCCGCTGGAACTCGGCGAGACTGATCGTCTGCGTGCCGAGATTCAGTGCGAGGATTCCCTTGGGTGCGGCCATTCTTTTCCGGTTGAAGTTGCGACTATCGGCTCGGGAGTTTCACCGCCTCATAGCGGTCCGACCACAGCGGGGCAAACGGAGTCTCCGCCTTCGGCGTCAGCAGGCCGGGAAACTGAGGGAGATTCGGGACTGCCTTCGCGTTCTTGTCCTTGAGTGAGGAAATGGCCAGCGCCTGTCCCTGTTTGGAAATGGTGACCCAGACATTCTCGATCATCGCGGCGGTGAGCGGCTTCCCACCGGTGATGCGGTCCAGGTTGCGCGGCGAGATATACATGACCGTGTAGCGGTCCTTGCCTTTTGGGATGTTCACGTGGGTGATTTCTCCAGGGTAGAGCTTGCCACTGATCAGCACGTCAAATTTGAACGTCAGTTCATCAATGATCTCCACAGCCTCCACGGCGAACTCGACTTCGATCTCCATCCATTTCAGAGCCTGGGAACGCTTCGGCGCAGTGTTTGTGACTGTGAACTCCGGCGTGCTGACAATGGCCGGCATAATTTTCTCAATCTTCACATTCCTGGCAGTCACTGCGACGGGCACCAGGGCTGGTGCTCCGAACGCGGCGCACGTGAGGGATGCAAGGGCGAATGCAAAAATCTTCATATTCATTGGATGGGGCGGAAATGCTGTCCGGTCCTTGGGGACGGATTTGAGGGGGCCTTTCTCCCGGATGTGGATGGGGATTAAAAGGAAAATTTGCAAAACTGACTAAGTTTTTATTTGCCGGCAAACGTCGCGATGATCCGCAGGGACGCACCTCCGGTGAGCGCGACATCCGCCGGTTGCAGCCCCGCGGGCAGGAATGTGCGGATGGAAAATGTGCGTGCCGCGAGTTCCGCGATGCGCGGTCGCAACTTTGCGGCGGCGAGATTCGCGATCATCCCGTCGCCGGTGCACGTGGCGTCGCTCAGTCGCAGATTGAAATCGGCGTCCAGCGCGACGCGCCCGCGGATTGTCAGCGTCGCGGTGAAAAACATCGCCTTGGCGACTGCGATCGCCGTGACGGAAATCGCGCGCGGATTTTCCGCGGCGAGCGTGAGCCGCACGGACTGCACCTCCGCGCCGTGCTCCGATGCCGCGTCGCGTGCGAGCTTCAGCAGCACGGTTTCGAGATCCGCCGTCGCCGCCGAAGCGTCGAGTGTTCCGTTCGCGCAATTTTCCAGCGCCGCCATGCGCGTCCCGTCCGCGGAGGTGCCGAAGGCGAACACGCAATCGTCCGCGTGCAGGCGGATCTGGATCGGCACGGATGCGAGCAGCGCCGGCTCGGCCATGAGATCGACGACGCGCACGAAAAATCCGCCCGCCACATTTTCCGGCACAGCCACGGACGGCTTCCACGCGTCGAGCCGCACGCCGGTGAGATCGAGCCGCAGCGTTGTGAGCGACGGAAAATCTCCGCCGAGCGCGACGGAATCTTCGCCCGCGCCGTGCGCCTTCGCGCCGCGCACAAGCGCGTCGCGCAGGCTTTGGGAGTCATGTGGAAAAGTATCGCCGCCGAGTGCAAACATCCGTGCCTTGTGCGGAGCGCACACCTTTTGCGCAATGCGAAACGCCGGTGTGCTGGGGGATTCCGCCGTGGTGCTCATGTCGGCTGGATCGCACGGCGGCTCTCGTCTGCGCGTGAAGAACGCATCTGCCCCGCCCGCGCGCACCGTCCCGATGGCGCAGAATTGTGCTTTATGCCCCGATGCCAATGCTTTTTGCTCCGGCGATGCTCCCCGAAGCTGACGAAGGAAAGGACTTCACCGTGCCCCAAGCCATCGAGATGGCCATTCGCGCGCAGCGCGGGGGAAACGCGGACACGGCTGCGGAAATCTACCGGCGCGTCCTGGCGGCGTGGCCGGAGTGCCCGGACGCGCTGCATTTTTCCGGGCTGCTCGCATGCCAGCGCGGCAAGTTCGAGGAAGGCATGGAACTCGTGGCACGCTCACTCGCGTTCGCGCCGGAGCATCCGGATTTTTGGAACAACTACGGCAACCTCCTGAAGGTCCGGGACCAAGTGCCCGACGCCGCGGACGCGTACCGCCGCGCCATCGCGCTGCGCGGGGACTTCGCCGATGCGCACAGCAATCTCGGAACCATCCACGTTCGCGAGGGCGATTCCGCC
>JBDSAR010000020.1:0-3894 GCA_039922035.1 Chthoniobacteraceae bacterium | reverse complement strand
CGCGATTTCGTCAGCTGTGAGGTCCACCGCGCCCGCCTTGTTCTTCTTCGGCGGCATGCTCAGGTCATCGTCCTCATGCGCCGCCGCGCGCACGACGAGACTCTCCGCGCCCTTGCCAGGAACAGCGCCGGGCCCGGTGTCGCCGCCCTTCCGTATCAGTTCCGGCGACTCCATGTTGAGCCCGCCCTTCGTCGTCGTCTTGTTGTGGCACGAGATGCAGTTCGCCTTCAGCACTGGATAGACGTCGCGGTAGAAATCAATCTCCGCGCCCGTCGCGACCAGCGGTGCGATCAAAAGCCCAGCCGCTGCAAAAATCCGTGCTGTGCAGACGTGCCGGATCATTTTTTGTCAGCAGGCTTGATGACGATCCGGATCGGCTCCGACACCACGATGTCCGCCGTGTCCTTTGCAGGTGCGGCAGGCGCGGGCTTCGTGCTTTGCACGGCGTCGCCCTTCGCGGTGTCCGCGAGCTTTGGTGCGTCCACGCTGGCCTGGTATTTGATCACCGCCGGGCCGTAAAACGCGACCGTGTATTCGCCCGGCGGCGTTTTCAGCGTGCTGAAATCGAGCACCGCTTCCGCGGTGTTTGCCTTCAGCGGCACGTCGAGTTCCTTCACGCCCTCGAAGCCATCGCCGATCGCTTTCAGCTTGATCGATGTGCCGGCAAATTCGCTGCGCCATGTGACCTTCAGCGGAATGGTGAGCTTCTCGCCGGACTTCGTCTCCCAGACTTTTTTCTCCGCCTGCGCGATCGTGACCGGCGCGAATTCCGAGCCGCTCACGGAGACCGGCGTGTCCGCCGTCAGCCGGGGCTTCGGGATCTCCTGGCTCGCGTCCTTCACCGGCCACGCCATCGAGGCGATGCGGCACGTGTGCGCCACCGTCGCTCCATTGATTTGCGCGCGACCCAAGAGCTTTGCGACCGCCACCGCGTGCGGTGCATTTTCCTCGGCAGTGATGAGCATCATGCCCTTGCTCTTGCCCGCCGGGATTTTCAGCCCGGCGGCGCTCACGCCTGCGGGCAGATCCTCCATCGCGAGATCAATTTCGCCGTCGAAGCCATCCTTGCGAACGACCACGACTTCAAAAGCCATCGTCGCGCCGCCGCGCAGTGCGACGGGTTTGGAGAGCGAGGCGCGATCGCCATTGCGGAGCGTCATGTGCAGCGCCCAGCCGGTGAGCGCAAAGTCCGGCGCGGCCTTTCGCACGATGAGCCGATAGATGTGCCCCGGATCCGCGCGCGTGCCGCCGAAAAGATTCCGCACCTGCAGGCGGTAGGTGCCGTCCTCCTTGATCTCGACCTTGCCGAGCGGGTCCGCCGAGCCCGCCTCGTAGGGCGGGCCATCGTAGGAGTAGCCGTTGCTCGAGGGCTTCATCGGGCTCGCGATGTCGTCGAGTTCCGCCACGTCCGTGAGCTTGCCGTCCGGCATCACGCGCTGCACGAGCACGAATGGATTGGTCGGCAGCCCGAGCCGTGCGGAGGCGACCTCGACCCACCACGTCTCGCCCTTTTTTGCGGCGAACTCGAACGTGTCCACATGCGCCGCGGGAAAGAAACGTCCCGTGATTTTGCACGGCAGCGTGATCGGCTGCGCATGACCGGGCTGAACTTTCGGATCAGCCTCGATCACCTTCGCGGACTTCGCCTGCGTGTCCGGCGCCCATGAAAATGAACCCACGCTGTCGGTCGAAGGCTGGCGTGGAGCGGGGCCGTCCGCGGGCGCGTCCATGATTGCGAGACGGTAGAATTGATCCGGGCCACCTTGGAAAGTGAGGCCGTGGACTTTCACGAGATACTTCCCGTCCGCCGGTGGCGTGAAGTCGAGGAAACCATCCGTGCGGTTCGCGACGAGGTCGCGTCCGGTGGCGTCGGCGATGATGAGCACGGGCGTGAGTTTGGAATCAATGCCTGCTGCCGCGCAGTCCACGACGACGCGTTTTCCCTTCACCGCGTTGAACGAATAGAAATCAATCGCGCGCTTGCCGGTCGCGGCGTTGCAGACGGAGTTCGGCTTCAGTTCCAGCGCAGTCTCGCGCGAGTTGTTCGGCTTCGTCCGCACCACTTCCGCCATCGTGCCGACGGAAAATGCGCGCACCGACGAGATGCCGAGGCGTGTCATTACTCGCGCGTCATGCACGCCACGCGGCGCATCGGGCGCGATGATCACGGTGAATCTGTTCGGCTCCACTTTTCCGTCCGCTGCGGTCTTCGCCTTGGCGGTGATCTTCGGTGTGGAGAAAAGCAGCGCATCTGTTCCGTCGAGATTGTCGCCGGAGATCGCGACCTCGACGCTCGTGCCGACCTGACCCCCCATCGGTACCACCGTGAGCAGCCGTGGCGCTGGGATGCACACGTCCTGCGCGATGGCGGATGAGGCGAACCACAGCGACGTGGCGGCGACGAGAATGCGGGAGGCGGATGCTTGGAACATGCGGTCAGTGGTTGTAGAGAAATTCCTTCGTGTTGATCAGCGCCCAGAGGATGTCCTCGTATGCCTGGCGCTTCGCCTTTTGCACATCGAGCGGCTTGCCCTGCGCGTCGAAGCGCGACTTTGCGAGGAAGGACTCGACGGACTGGAGTTCCTCCGCCCGCGGCTCGCGCGAAAATGCGGCGAGATACAGCTCCCGAAGTTTTTCCGGCTCCGGCGTCTGCGCCTTCGACAGCCGATCCGCGGTGCCGTTGCTCGTCGCGAGCTTCATCTTCACCTCGGCGGCGTTCATGAGGTGCAGGCTTTGCGCGAGGCTGGACGATTGCACGCGCTCGCACTCGCACACGCTCGCGCCCTCGGGACGGCCGAACACTTTCAGGAATCCCGAGCTGCGGTTGTAGCTGTTGTCCGGCAGTGCGATCGCGCGGGTGCCGGCCGGAAGGTCGGCAAAATCCGTCTGCGCGCCGGTGAGCTGATCGACCGCATCGAGCAGCACCTCCGCGGGCAAGTGCCTCGGGTAAAAGTGCGAGAAATTCTGCCGGTCGATGCCGTTGTGCGCGTTCGGCTTTTCGCTGAGCTGGTAGGTGTGCGACTGCGCGATCACACGCACCACCGCTTTCAGATCGTAGCCGCTCTTGATGAAGTGATTCGCGAGTGCGTCGAGCAATTCTGGATTCGTGGGCGGGTTCGTGTCGCGGATGTCGTCCTCGGGCTCCACGAGACCGCGGCGGAAGAAATGCTTCCAGTAGCGGTTCACCAGGGACTTCGCGAAGAACGGGTTCGCCTTGTCGCTCAGCCAGTCGGCGAGTTGCAGGCGCGGATCGTCGTCGGGCAAAATTTCCTTCGCGGGCGCACCGAGCGCGGCGGGCTTCACGGGCTGTCGTGTCTTTTTGTTTTCCGCCTGCGCGATGCCGCGCTTGTGGAAGATCACATCCTCGCCCGCCGTCGTCGTCGGCTTGCGGCCCACCTGCGTGAAGAACGCCGCCATGCTGTAGTAGTCCTTCTGGCTCCACCGCTCGAACGGATGGTGATGGCACTGCGCGCACTGCATCCGCACGCCGAGGAAAAGCTGCGCCACGTCCTCGAGCTGCTGCGTGGGTTCCTTCACGCGCTTGTACCACGCGACCGCTGGATTCGACGCGATCGTGCCGGTCGCCGCGAGGAGTTGGCGCACCATCTGGTCATACGGCGTGTTCGCGAGGAGGTTGTCGCGCACCCACGAGTGGAAGGCGAAATTCGCCGTGATGTCCGTCGCCGCGTCGCGCTTGTTGTGAAGCAGCGACGTCCACTTGCCCGCGAAATAATCCGCGTAGTCGCCGCTCGCGAGCAATGTCTCGATGAGCTTGTCGCGCTTGTCCGCCTCCTTGCTTGCGACAAAAGCCTTCGCCTCATCCGCACTCGGCAGTCGGCCCGCGATGTCGAGCGACACGCGGCGCAGGAAAGTCGAGTCATCGCACAGCGGCGA
>JBDSAR010000019.1:0-6066 GCA_039922035.1 Chthoniobacteraceae bacterium | reverse complement strand
CGAACTTCATTGATGAACTTGTCTTCGCAAAACTCCGCAGCATCGGCATGCCGCCGTCGCCGGACTCGGACGACGCGACATTCCTCCGCCGCGTGAGTCTCGACATCGCGGGTCGCGTGCCGAGCCTAGACGAGACGCGTAAATTCGTTGCCGACGCTGATCCGGCGAAGCGCGACACGCTCATCGACTCGCTGCTCGGCAGTGCGGAATACGCCGACTTTTTCGCGAACAAATGGAGCGCGCTGCTGCGCAACAAGCGCACGAAGCCGGCGGATGCTCGCGGTACTTTCGCGTTTCATTCGTGGATTCGCGACGCGATGCGCGAGAACAAGCCGTATGATCAGTTCGTCCGCGAAATCGTCGCGGCGAGCGGCGAAATCGAGGAGAACCCGCCGGTCGCGTGGTATCGCCAGGTGAAGGAGCCGCAGCAGCAGCTTGAGGATACCGCGCAACTTTTCCTCGGCATGAGGCTGCAATGCGCGCAGTGCCACCATCACCCGTACGAAAAGTGGAGCCAGCAGGACTACTACAGCTTCTCCGCGTTCTTCTCACAGGTCGGGCGGAAGGCCACGACGACGAAGGAGAACGAGATGATTTTCCACAAGCGCGGCGCAGCGACCGCGGTGAACAAAAAGACAAAGCAGAATGTGAAGCCCGCCGGTCTCGGAGCCGCGCCGGAGGAAATCGCGCCGGAAAGTGACCCGCGCCTCGCGCTCGCGGATTGGATGAGCAGCAAGGGTAATCCGTTCTTCGCGAAGGCGCTCGTGAACCGCTATTGGAAGCACTTTTTCAACCGCGGCATCGTCGAGCCCGAGGACGACATGCGCGAGACGAACCCGCCTTCGAACCCGGAGCTGCTCGACGCGCTCGCGAAGCGTTTCGTCGAGAGCGGCTACGACATGAAGGGGCTCATCCGCGAGATGACGCGGTCGCACGCGTATCAGTTCAGCGCGATGCCGAATGAGTTCAACAAGAACGACCGGCAGAATTTTTCGCGCTATTACCCGCGCCGTCTGCCGGCGGAGGTGCTCTTCGACGCCGTGAACCAGCTCACGAATGCGCCGAGCAGTTTCCCCGGCCTGCCATCGGGCACACGTGCGATTTCACTTCCGGACAACAGCTTCAACGCCAGTTCGTATTTCCTCGTCGTCTTCGGCCGGCCTGAGTCGTCGAGCGCCTGCGAGTGCGAGCGCACGCAGGAGGCGAGCCTCGCGCAGTGCCTGCATCTGCTGAATGCGAAGGACATTCAGGACAAGCTGTCGTCGAACACCGGCCGTCCCGCGCAACTCGCCGCGGACCCGCGCGGTGACGAGGAGAAGCTGCACGAACTCTACCAGCTCGCCTACTCTCGCCAGCCCGACTCCGCGGAGATTTCCCTGGCGCGCGCGCATCTCGATAAACCGCGCAAGGCTGCCGACGGCAAGCCGCTCGACCCAGTCTCCGCCAAACGTCAGGGCTACGAGGACGTGCTGTGGGCCATCCTCAACACCAAGGAATTCCTCTTCAATCACTGAGCCGTGGTGACCATTCCTCCTGAACGGCCAACCCGCCGCCGCGCGATCCTCCGTCTCGTTCTGGCATTCGCGTGCCTCGCGATCGCTGCGCCACGCAGCATCGCGGAACTGCCAGTGCCGCTGCTGAACTCCGTCTCGCCGATGGGCGGGAAAATCGGTGCGGAAACCGAGGTGACGATCGCGGGGGCAGATCTGGACGAGGTGAATGCGCTCCACTTTTCCCATCCCGCGATCACAGCGACGCTGAAGTCGCCGAATCACTTCACCGTGAAAATCGCGCCGGAAGTTCCGGTCGGAAATTACGACGTGCGCGTGGTCGGGAAGTTCGGTGTGTCCAATCCGCGCACATTCGTTGCCGGTGACCGTCCTGAAGTCACGCGCACCAAGGCGCACGACAAGCCGGAGGCGGCGGTCGAACTGTCGATGGGAAGCGTCTTCAATGGCAATGCGACGGCGGCCATTTCGGACTATTTCAAATTCGCGGCAAAGAAGGGCGAGCGCGTGCTCATCGTCTGCGCCACAAAGGAAATTGATTCGCGAATGAGTCCGGTGCTCGCGGCGCTGGATGCAGGCGGCCGTGAAATTGAATCCGCTCGGAAGGGCGGGTTGCTGGATTTCACGGTGCCGTCGGACGGCCAGTATCTCGTCTCGGTGCATGACCTCACGTATGCCGGAGGCCCGGACTATTTTTACCGGCTCACGGTTTCCAAAGGCCCCTACGTGGATTTTGTGTTTCCGCCCGCAGGGCTCCCGGACAGCAAGACGACCTTCACATTTTATGGTCGCGGGCTGCCTGGCGGAAAGTCCGCTGAACTCCGCGGTGGTGACAGGAAGCCGCTCGAAAAACTCGACGTCGAAATCGCGCTGCCATCCGCAAACGGCGCGGCGCGGAACACTTTCTCGCGCCCCGTGTCCGCCGTGGATGAAGGCATCTTTTACTCCCTGAAGGCCGCCGACGGATCATCGAATCCCGTGTTCATCGGTTTTTCGTCCGCAACGATAACCAGGGAAGTCGAGCCGAACAACAAGTCGGGGCAGGCGCAGAAAGTCACGCCGCCGTGCGAGGTCGCCGGGCAGTTTTTCCCGGCGGCGGATGTGGACTGCTACGCGTTCGATGCGAAGAAGGGCGACGTCTATTGGCTCGAGGTTTTTTCCCACCGCACAGGGCGCACGACGAGCCCGTTCCTGCTCGTGCAGCGCGAGGGCACGGACATCAAGGAGGTGTACGCGTCCGACGCCGATCCAGGCGGGAAGCGCTTCACGACGTTGAGCAACGATCCCGCGTTCCGTTTTGAGGCGAAGGACGACGGCACGTATCGCGTTTCCGTGAGTGATCTTTTCGGTGCGACGCGCAGCAATCCGGCGAGCACTTACCGGCTCGCGATTCGGAAAGAGACGCCGGATTTCCGCCTCGTCGCGCTCGTGGAGCCGCCGCCGCCGGCTGCGAAAAAGGACGACCGCAGCGCCGCCCCGCGCGGGGTGCTGCTGCGTGCGGGGGAGACGACGGCAGTGAAGGTGCTTGCGATTCGCCGGGATGGATTCGCCGGTGTGATCGAACTGAGCGCGACGAACCTGCCGGACGGCGTGAAGTGCGGGCCGACAAAGATCGCCGAGGGCAAAACCGACGGCATCCTGTTGCTGACCGCCGGCGAGAAGCCCGCGAAGAGCTCTGTGGCGATTCACGTCATCGGCAAGGCGAAGATCGGCGACAAGGAAATGCAGCGCGAGGCATCGGGCGGCGCTGTGGTCTGGGGCGTGGCCGATTTCAACATTGATGCCGTGCGGTCGCGGCTCACGGCGGATTTTTACATCGCGGTGAATGGTGCCGAACCCGCGCCGATCCGCATCGAGGCCGCGGAGGACAAAGTGTGGCAGGGGGTGAAGGACACGAAGCTCGACATCCCGCTGAAGATCACGCGCGCTGGTGAATTCAAGGAACCGCTCAAGCTGAAGGCCGCGGGCGTCGCCGGTGTGGAGGCACTGAAGGAAATCGACGTGGATGCGAAGGCCGCGACTGTGACCGCGTCGCTCGACCTCAAGGCGCTGAAACTTCCGGCAGGGGAGAGCACGATCTATTTCTCCGCGCAGACCAAGGGCAAATACGCCAAGAAGGACGTCACAACGACCGTCTATTCCGCGCCCATCCGCATCTCGATCCCATGAAACGCCTTCTGCTCGCATCCATCGTCGCATTCTCCGCAGCGGACTCCCGCGACGTGCTTGCCGCGCCGCTGGAGATCGCGCCGCTCATCCGCACGACGACCGTGGATTTCGAGCGCGAGGTCGCGCCTTTCCTCCGTGACAACTGCTTCTCCTGTCACTGCAAGACGACGACGAAGGGCGGCCTGAACATGGAGACGCCGGAACTGATCCTCAAGGGCGGCGACACCGGGCCGTCGCTGAAGCCGGGCAAGGGTGCGGAGAGTCTGCTCCTGCAGGCTGCGGCGCATCAGGACGACGATTTGAAAATGCCGCCGCGCGACAACAAGGCGAAGGCAAAGAATCTCACACCGCAGCAGCTCGCATTGCTCCGGTTGTGGATCGATCAAGGCGCGAAGGCTTCGCCGAAAAGCGAACGCGTGCTTGCGTGGCAGCCGCTGCCCGAGGGAGCGAACGCGATTTTCTCGGTCGCCATCACGCCGGATGCGCAGTTCGCCGCGTGCTCGCGTGCGAATCGCATTTCGATTTACCACGTGCCCTCGGCTCGGCTGGTCGCAAACGAGGCCGCCCATCGCGATCAGGTGAACGCGCTCGCCTTCAGTCCCGACGGCACGCTCCTGGCCTCCGGCGGCTATCGCGAGGTGAAGCTCTGGCGGCGCGCGAGTGCCGAAGGCAAGCCGGTGCCCCAGCCGCCTGCCGCGGCGGCGGTGGCCGGAAAGATTGCGCGCGGCGACGGGCAGCGATCCGTGGTGATCGAAGGCAGCGTGGCGAAGCTCTCCGGTGCGGATGGGAAGGTGATCGCCGAGCTGCGCGGGAACCGCTACGCGCGGGAATCCGCCGACGAACGTGATCGCGCTCTGCAAGTGCAGACGGGCAGCGTGGCCTTTCGCAAGGCTGCCGTGGCGACTGCCGAGAAGGCGCTGCAGGCTGCGCAGGACCGCGCAAAAAAGTCCGCCGATGCGGTTGCGCCAAAACAGGTGGAGCTGACGGCAAAAGAAAAGGCCCTCGCCGATGCCAAGGCCGCGAAGCCTGCGCTGGACAAGGTGCTGGCCGATGCGGAAGGCGAACGGAAAAAGGCCGATGAGAAATTGCAGGCAGCCGCAGTGAAAGCCGCGCAGCTTTCCACTGCAGCCACCGATGCGCTCAAGGGTGCAGCGGCCGTGGATGCGAACAAGCTGGTGGCGGATGTCTCCGCAGCATTGCAGGAGGCAGCCAAAGCGCGCACCGAGCGTGAGCAGATGGAGGCAAAGCGGAAGCAGGCCGCCGACAAGATCGAGCCTCTCGCCAAGCAGATCACTGCTGCTGAGGGTGCTTTGAAGCTGGCGGCGACGGCCAAGGACGTCGCGGAGACGGAGGTGCGCCTCGCGAAGGCCGAGCAGGAAAAATCCGCCGCGGGCATTGCCGAAGCAAAGGCCGCGGTGGCCACCGCCGAGGCGGCACGAAAGAAGGCGGAGGATGCAGCGAAGGCAGCGCGCGACGCGGCGACGGCAGCCGAGCAGCCGATCCGCGCCGCGGCATTTTCGGCGGATGGCGCGATGGTCGCCACTGCTGGCGACGACAATCTCATCCACACATGGAGCGCTGAGACCGGTGCCGCGTTCGATGTGCTGAAGGGCCACAAGGCGCCGGTCACCGCGCTGGTCTTTTCAACGGCGCAATCCGCGCCAGGGGCGCCCGGCGGCGAACTCATCTCCACCGCGGGCGACGGCCTTTCGCTTTCGTGGAATCTTTCGCCCGCATGGAAACCGGAGCGCACCATCGGCAGCGATGGGCCGGGTTCGCCGTTCGCGGATCGGGTGAACGCACTCGCATTCAGCCCGGATGGAAGATTTCTCGCCATCGGCGGCGGCGAGCCTTCGCGCGGCGGCGAGATCAAAATCTGGGACATCCAAAGCGGGAGGTTTGCGCGCGAGTTTCCGAACACTCACAGCGACACGGTGCTTGCGCTCGAATTTTCCGCCGATGGAAGATTCCTCGCATCCGGCGCGGCGGACAAGATTGCGCGGGTCACCGACCTCTCATCGGGCAAGGTGGTGAAATCGTTCGAGGGGCACACGCATCACATCCTCGGCGTCGCGTGGAGCCTCGATGGCCGCACGCTCGCCACCGCCGGTGCGGACAGTGTGGTGAAGGTCTGGGATTTCACGACCGGCGATCGGAAAAAGAACATCGAGGGCTACGACAAGGAAGTGACCTCGGTGCATTTCGTGGGCGCGGGCGAGCAGGTGCTCACCAGCTCCGGTGACAACAAGGTCCGCCTCGTGGGGCTCGATGGAAAGGAAGCGCGCGTGTTTCCGGACGTCGCCGACTTTATGCAATCCGCCGCCGTGAGTGCGGATGGGAAAACCGTGCTCGCCGGTGGACAGGATGGCGTCCTGCGCGTGTGGAATGC
>JBDSAR010000018.1:0-18163 GCA_039922035.1 Chthoniobacteraceae bacterium | reverse complement strand
CGCGCGGGATGAAGGCGGAGAATGTCGCGGGGGTGATCATGGAGACGTATCAGGGCGTCGGGCCGGACTTCGCGCCGGTGGAATTTGTGAAGCAGCTCCGCGCATGGTGCGATGAGCACCGCATCGTGCTCACTTTCGACGAAGTGCAGGCGGGCTTCGGGCGCACCGGGAAATTCTGGGCGTTCGAGCACTACGGTGTGACGCCGGATGTGATTTGCTGCGGCAAGGGCATCAGCAGTTCGCTGCCGCTCTCCGCGGTGATCGGGCGCGAGAGCGTTATGGATCAATTCCCGCCGGGCTCGATGACGAGCACGCACACGGGCAACCCTGTCTGTGTCGCCGCCGCGCTCGCAAGCGTGCGGAAGATCATCCGTGAAAAACTCACGGAGAACGCCGCCGCGCTGGAGCCGCTGCTGCTCGCGGGTTTGAAAAAGATCCAGGCAAAGCATCCGCAGGTCATCGGCCACGTCACTGCGCGCGGACTCGTCGCGGGAATGCAGACGGTGAAGCACGGCACGAAGGAGCCCGACCACGATCTCGCGCACGCGATCATCGAGCGCTGCATGTGGAAGGGTCTGCTCCTGTTCTCGCCCGTAGGCGCGTGGGGGCAGACGGTGAAGATTGCGCCGCCGCTCACCATCCCGCACGACGCTCTCGTGGAATCGCTCGCCGTTCTCGCCGAGGCAACGGACGAGGCAGTCGCGGCGCTTGCGTGAAGCGGACACTCCTGTCCGCCTCCCGCTGCGTTCTCCAAGTTTGCGTCCAACACGGGCGGGTCGCTCGACATTTTCGTGAGCACGAATCCCGCGGCGCGCTTCCATATCGAAATCGTCCGAACCGGCTACTACGGCGGATGCGGCGCGCGGCTCATGAAAACGCTCGGCCCGTTCAACGGCACCGAGCAGCCCGTGCCACCCGTCGGCGAAAAGCGCCTGCATGAGTGCCGCTGGACGCCGAGCACTTCGCTCACGATTCCCGAAGACTGCGTGAGCGGCGTCTATCTTGGCCGCATCACCACGCTCCCGGAAAAAGCCGGCCAGCGGTACTGGCAGAGCTACGTCGTCTCCATCGGGCGCGACGACCGCAAGGCTGCCGTGCTTTTCCAATGCAGCGACAACACCTGGCAAGCCTACCACCGCTAGCCGAATGATTTTTCCCCAACACCGACCCGCGCGGCGCGCACGCGCGCGACGTCGCCGTGAGCTTCGATCGGCCCTATGCAAAATGCGCGCGGATCCATGAGCACCATCGCGCCTCAGACCACGCGATGAATTTTCACGCAACAGGGCGCGCGCGATTGCCAGCCCCGAGGGGTGCCGGAAATTAGCCCCCGGCAGCGAGACGCATCAGCTCGATGCGATCACCGGTTTGCAGCGCTCGGTCTTTCCACTCGGCGGGACGCAGCGCGGTGCCGTTGTGCTCGATGAGCACGGTGCCGTTTGCGAAGCCGAGTTCCGCGACGAGGGCGGCGATGTCCGCGGCACTCGTATTGTGCGGCTGGCCGTTGACGATGATTTTTTTCACGAAGCCGTGATCGCCTGATCCCAGTCCTTCCACACCGCCTCGAATCCGCGGGCGTGCAGCAGCCCCGCGATCTCCGCGGCGCTGCGCGTGTCGGCGATTTCAAATTGCTGCGTGGCGCTTTGCTCGTGCGTGCAGCCACCGGCGGTCGCGGGCTGCGGCGTCAGCTCCTCGCGACGTCCGCGCACGGTGCGATGAAGATCATTTTTCCCCTCGCCGGTGTAGCCGCCGGGCTCGGTGTGGCTGCCGGCGCTCATCATCGTGATGCCGAGCGGCAGCAGCGCGTCGCGCAATGCGGCGGGCTCACGCGTGCTGAGCACGATGCCCGTGTGCGGAAAGCAGATGCGCAGCGCGGTGGTGAGCTGGACGAATTCGCGATCCGGCAGCGAGTGCTTCGGCGTGAATTCCCCCGCGCACGGGCGCAGCCGCGGCAGGCTCACGGTGAACTGCGCCTTCCAGCAGCGGCGCAGCAAGTGATCGAGATGCGCCGCGAGCGCGAGCGCCTCGCTTTTCCAGTCGCACAATCCGAACAGCGCGCCGATGCCGATGCGACGGAACCCCGCATCATACGCGCGCTCCGGGCACGCGAGCCGCCAGTCGAAATCGCGCTTCGGCCCCGCGGTGTGCAGCTCCGCGTAGGTCGCGCGGTCGTAGGTTTCCTGATAGACGACGAGCCCTTCCGCGCCCGCGCGCACGAGCGGGATGTAGTCGGCAGTCTCCATCGGCGCGACTTCGAGCGCGAGCGTGGGAATCTCCGGCGCGAGCGCGCGGATGCACGCCTCGAGGTAGCCGTTCGACACGAACTTCGGATGCTCGCCCGCGACGAGCAGGATGTTGCGGAATCCCTCCGCCGCGAGATGCCGCGCCTCGCGCACGACGCCCTGAATTTCCAGCGTCACGCGCAGGATCGCGTTGTCGCGCGAAAAGCCGCAGTAGGCGCAATTGTTAATGCACTCGTTGGAAAGGTAGAGCGGCGCGAAAAGGCGGATGGCCTTGCCGAAGTTCCGCCGCGTGAGCAGCGCAGACTCGCGGGCCATCGCCTCGAGTTCCGCATCGGACTTCGGCTCCAGCAGCGCGGCAAATTTCCGCATCACGGCGGAGGGCCGAGCAGGGTTCAAAATTTCCGCAGCGTGTGTCATCGCGCGTTCCTTTAAGCGCGAATGCGCGGGGTGGCAACTTTCGGCAATGAGCGAACTGCCGAGAGTGGCGGAGGAGTCGCAGGCCCACTGGGAGCGGCGACATTCCTATCGCAGTGCGCGACTGCGAAGCAGGCGCGGCTACCGACCCCCCACCTTCCCTCGAAATGTGCGCCCCCGACGCGGGAGCAAGGTCGGCGACAGGGATGTCGCCGCTCCCACTGCCTGCATCCGGCATTCGCCAGTTTTGCGTGAGTCAGGAAAGGTGCCCGCGGGACGCCGGCGCTCCGCTCACTTCCCGATGCACCACAGCTTCTCGCTTGTGCGGATGAAGAGGTGGCCGTCGCTCACGGAGATGGTGCTGCGGGTGGCGTCGCCGGCGCCCATCGAGATCGTGGAGATGACTTTGCCGTCGGCGAGGTTTTGCACCACGGCGGTGGAGCGCTCGCCGATGTTGTAGATTTTGCCGTCAGCGATCGTGGGCGAGGCGCGGAAGATTTCCATGCCCTTGCCGCGATCGAGCGTGAAGGACTCCTGCCAGACTTTCGCGCCCGTCTTGGCGTCGAGGCAGGTCATGGTCTGCTTGTCGCCGTTGAGCGCGTAGAATTTTCCGCCGAAAGCAGCGGGCGTGCAGGTGTCGGGCGTGTTCTTTTCGTCGAATTTCCACGCGAGGCCGCTGGTGGTGATGTCGCCCTTGCCGTCCATGCGGTAGGCAATGGCAGGACTTTGCTTCGGGCCGCAGACGAGTGCGATGTCACCCGATGCGACGGCGCTCGGGACGAGGCGCATGAAGCCGCCGCCGCTCAGACCCTTCTTGTTGTTGATGCCGCCACCGCGCCACAGTTCCGCGCCGGTCTCGGCGTCGTGGCCGGTGAGGCAGTCGCCGCCGGAGATGAGGATCTGCGTTTTTCCGCCGACGGTGTGCGGGATGGGCGTGGCGTAGGTCTCCATGCTCTCCTGCTCGGCGTCGGTGGGGCGGACGTGCTTCCAGAGCGTCTTGCCGGATTTCGGATCGAGCGCGAGGAGGTAGCTCTCGCGCGGGCCCTTGTCCTTGTCCTCGATGCCGGGATAGCCGCCGTCCGCGGGCGTGCGCTGGAGGACGAGGACGTAAAGTTTCCCGCCGTAGAGCAGCGGGCTGCTGCCATAGACCCAGTTGATGTTGAACTTCCCGTAGTCCTTCGCGAGGTCGCGCCGCCAGACTTCCTTGCCGGCAAAATCAAACGCCGCGAGGTGCCCGGTGCCGACGATGACCCACACGGTCTTGCCATCGGTGACGGGCGAGGATGCGGTGCTGTTGCCGCGGCCTTTCGCGAACGCACCGTCGGCGATGTTCTGCTTCCACGCGATCTTGCCGGTCTGGCGATCCACGGCGATGAGCCACTGCTTGTTCTCCGGATCGGGGCTCATCACGAAGACGAGTCCGCCCGAGACGATCGGCGTCGCGCCGCTGATGCCGGGAAGATCGAGCGACCACTTCACGCCCTCCGTCTGGCTCCATTTCGACGGCAGATTTTTCTCGGGCGAAGTCCCGTTAAATTCCGGCCCGCGCCATTGCTGCCAGTCTCCGGCAAATGTGGCGGACGTTGTGACGACGAGGAGGGAGACAAGCGTGTGGAGTTTCATGGAGTGGAAAAAATGGTGCGGGGTTGGTTGAGGATAAACCGCGGGCGTGATGCACGCTTAGCCGCGACGATGCAATTTGGAACGGCGACGAACACGGCGAGCGCAAAGCTCAGCCTCGCGCGAGCTCTTCGAGCAGCGCCTCGTTCAGTCGAATCCCGGCCTCAAAATTCTCGACGGGAAAATTTTCAAAACTTGGGTAACCCTGGGGTGTTGGCGTCGCCCGGAACCGGCACATCCAAGAGCAGCGACCGCGACGGCTTGCGAGGATCCACGAGAACCCGGACAGGGGAACCAATCGGAGTTTTCGCAGCCAGACATGAGGCGGTAGTCGAGGACTTGGAATAGGTTCTTCCAGCGACATGATAGGTGTAGTCGAACTTCCGAGTGCCATAAAGCGAAGGCGTCCGATAGCGGGATACCGATCCATTCGCCACTACCCCGCAGCGCAAAAGACGAAACCACCGCCAGACGACATAGGCACCGTGTCCGAGGCCAACGACAGTGCCGATGAGGGTAGATACCCATTCAATCCACGGGTATTTCCATTTCCGGTATGATCCGTCAGCAGAGCCCCAGACGATCACGAGAATGACGACAGTGGTCAAAATTCCGCTATCCATCCAGAACCGCCTCATCAGTGCGGTACGGATTTGACGATCTTGGTCAGGTATTCTGGCTCGCTGTTGTTTGGAGACGACTCAGGCCAATTCTTCGAGCAGCGCCTTGTTCAGCCGGATGCCGGCTTCGAAATTCTCAATGGGAAAATTTTCATCCGGCGCGTGGGCGCGGCAGTCGGGGAGCGCGAGGCCGAGAAGGAGCGTCTCGACGCCGAGGATTTCGCGGAAAGTGTTCACGATCGGGATGCTGCCGCCTTCGCGGATGAGGGCGAGCGGCTGGCCGGGGAAGGCTGCGGCGAGGGCGCGCTGCGCGGCCTTGCCATCGGCGGAGTGCGGGTCGGTGAGATACGGGGCGCCGGTGTGTCCGCCTTCCATCTGAAGGCGGATGCCGGGCGGGCAATGGTCCACGAGATGCACGGAGACCTTCATGAGGATGTCCGAGGGATTCTGGCCGGGGACGAGGCGGAATGTGAGCTTCGCGAAGGCTTCGCGCGGGATGACGGTCTTGCTGCCGGTGCCCTGGAAGCCGCCGTAGATGCCGTTCACCTCGGCGGTGGGACGCGCCCACGCGCGCTCGACGGAGGTGTAGCCTTCCTCGCCAAAAGCGCGCGGTGCGCCGGTGACGGCGAGAAGTTCCTTTTCGCCGAAGGGAAGCTTCGCCCACGCATCGCGCTCCCATTGTTCGAGCGGCGCGATGCCGTCGTAAAAGCCGGGGACGGCGACTCGGCCCTTGTCGTCGTGCAGCGTCGCGATGAGGCGGGCGATGGCGGTGGCGGGGTTCATCACGGTGCCGCCGTAGATGCCGCTGTGCAGATCAGTGGACGGGCCGCTGACGCGGATCTCCATCGCGGCGATGCCGCGGAGGCCGTAGGTGAAAGTGGGCGTGCGCGGGGCAATCATGCCGGTGTCGCTGATGGCGATGAGGTCGCAGCGGAGGGCCTCGCGGTTGGCCGTGAGAAATTCGGAAAGGTGCTGGCTGCCGACTTCCTCCTCGCCCTCGATGAGGAAGATGAGGTTCACGGGCAGTTCGCCCTTTTTGCGCAGCGTCTCCTCGACGCCGAGGATGTGCGCGAGGATCTGGCCCTTGTTGTCCGTGGAGCCGCGCGCGTAGATGATGCCGTCGCGCACGACAGGCTCGAAGGGCGGCGTGGTCCATTCAGCGAGCGGCTCGACGGGCTGCACGTCGTAATGGCCATAGATCATCACGGTGCGGCGGCCGGGCTTGTGCTGGTTGCGCGCGGTGACGATGGGATGGCCTGCGGTCGGGTGCAGCTCGGCCTTCAGGCCGATGGCGGTGAGTTTCGCCACGAGCCAGTCGGCGCATTTCGCGACATCGCCCGCGTGGCGGGGTTCTGTGGAGACGCTGGGAAAACGGATGAAGGAGAAAAGATCGTCGAGGTGCGGGGTGTGCATACGTGGACGCTAGCAGGGCGACGCGGCACGGGGCAACTGCGTGGAAGGATTTCAACCGCCAAGATGCCAGGACGCCAAGAATGCGGAAACAGGACAGTCGCCAGTTCGACACGAAGGGTGCGTTCCTTCTCCCTGCTTGGCGTCTTGGCGGTTCCAACCTCACTCTCCAAGCGGCGAATCCCCTTCTCGACTTCACAGCCGCGCGTTCCCTAGAAACACAGCCCGCAATTTTCCATGAGCACCGAAACGCCAGCAGCTCCCGCCGCACCTTCCGATTTCATCCGCGACATCGTCGCGCAGCATGTCGCTGACGGGCGCTATCCGAAAATCCTCACGCGCTTCCCGCCCGAGCCGAACGGCTACCTGCACATCGGCCACGCGAAATCGATCTGCCTGAACTTCGGCATCGCGCGGGAATTCGGCGGCATGTGCAACCTGCGCATGGACGACACGAATCCGACCAAGGAGGACATCGAGTATGTCGAGAGCATCATCTTCGATGTGAACTGGCTCATCGGCGGCTGGGCGGATGGCGTGAAAACGCCGAAGCTTTTCCACGCGAGCGACTATTTCGAGCAGCTCTACAGTTTCGCGAAAAGGCTCATCCAAAAAGGAAAGGCCTACGTGTGCGACCTCACCGGTGAGCAGATCGCGGAATTCCGCGGTGCGCCCGGCGAGCCCGGACGCCCGTCGCCCAACCGCGACCGCAGCGTGGAAGAAAACCTGGACCTTCTCACGCGGATGTGCGCCGGAGAATTCGCCGACGGCACGAAGACGCTGCGCGCGAAAATCGACATGGCGTCGCCAAACATCCACCTGCGCGACCCGGTGATCTACCGCATCCGGCACACGGAGCATCAGGCGACCGGAAATGCGTGGTGCATCTACCCGATGTACGACTACGCGCACTGCCTGAGCGACGCGATCGAGGGGATTTCGCATTCGATCTGCACGCTGGAATTCGAAGTCCACCGCCCGCTCTACGACTGGCTCGTGGACGAAGTGGGCCTCTGGAATCCGCGTCCGCGCCAGTATGAATTCGCACGGCTGAGCCTGACCTACACACTCATGAGCAAGCGCAAGCTGCTCCAACTCGTGGAGGAAAACCTCGTGACTGGCTGGGACGACCCGCGGATGCCGACGATCTGCGGAATGCGCCGCCGCGGTGTGACTGCGCAGGCGCTGCGCAATTTTGCCTACCACATCGGCGTGACGAAATACATGTCGCTCACCGACGTGGCCGTGCTGGAGCACGCGATCCGCGAAGACCTGAACAAGATCGCACTGCGCCGCATGGCCGTGCTGCGTCCGTTGAAAGTCGTGATCACTAATTTTCCCGAGGGAAAAATGGAACCGTGTGCGGCAGTGAACAATCCCGGCGACGAGACCGCGGGCACACGAGAGATCCCGTTCACCCGCGAGTTGTGGATCGAGCAGGACGACTTCATGGAAGTCCCCGCGCCGAAATATTTCCGCCTGAAACCCGGTGGCGAAGTGCGCCTGAAAGCTGCGTTCATCATCAAATGCGACGAAGTCGTGAAAGATGCCGCGGGCAATGTGACCGAACTGCACTGCACCGCCGACCTCGACAGCAAGACCGGCGGCCCCACCGCAGGCCGCAAGGTGAAAGGCACGATCCACTGGGTGAGCGCAGAGCACGCGCTCGAAGCCGAGGTGCGCCTCTACGACCGGCTCTTCACCGAGTCCGAGCCCGAGAAGGACGGCCGCGATTTCAAGACGGTGCTGAATCCGCATTCGCTGGAAATCATCACCGCGAAGGTCGAGCCATCGCTGCGTGATGCGAATGGCGATGCGCGCTACCAATTCGAGCGCCTCGCCTACTTCACACTCGATTCCGACTCGAAAGATGGAGCGCCGATTTTCAACCGCACCATCACGCTCAAGGACGCGTGGGCGAGGGAAGCACAGCGCGGCTGATCACTTCGCCCCAGGAGCCTTGTCTCCACCGATGGCGCGACAGCGGTATATTTTTGCACCGCTGATCGCGGGCTCGCCAGATTTTCACGATTTGGATTTTTCAAGCCGCATCGTCCCGGTTCCTCGGCACCGCTGAAGCGCTGACCTTGCGGCTTGAAGCATGATCAAGAGGGCACGGGAGATGCTTATATTTTCCATAATCATGTTTGTACGGAAGAAAACCAAACTCAGAATTGCCTACGGCCTGCTCACGCTCACTTCGCTGTCAGTCTTCGTCTATGACGCGGAAGTGCGCAGTGATTCCAGCATCCGAATCGGCGAGGCACAGCCCGCACAATTCAGCAAAGAGCCGACACCGCTTCCCATCACACCGCTCGCAGAGTCGCCATTCCCCGAGGCGCGGCCGGGCGCCCTCACCGCCGGCAAGCCACGCATCGCCCGCATGGAGCCAGCAGCGGCAGGCGCGCACGCGCCGCACACCACATCATCCGGCGTTTACTTTCTGACCGTCGCCGTGCAGGTGCCCGCACAGGAGGGACTGATCGAGCTGAATCGCGGCACGCGCGTCCGCCTCGTGAGGGAACAGGACGGCAAATTCCTTGTCCGCCGCAACGGCAGCGATTTTCTCATCGAGAAAACGCAGGTCACCGACGACAGCAGCAGCCTCACGAAGCTCGCGAGGAATTCGTCGTAGCACTTGCATTGCGCACCGCACCGGATAGACCGCGCGCGTGAATGAAACGGAAGCGTGCATCGCCCTCAATATGGTGCCGGGAATGGGCCCGGTCCGGATGCGCACCCTGCTGGAGACATTCGAAACGCCGCAGCGCATCCTGACTGCGGGCGCAGCCGCATTGCGCGCAGCGAAGGGCGTCGGCAAGGAGACTGCCGACTCGATCGCCTCGTGGGAATCGCACGTGGATCTCGCGGCGGAACTGAAACGCATTGCGGACTTCGGCGCGAAAGTGATCACCGCGGCTTCACCGGAATATCCCGCTGCGCTCCGCACGATCCACAACCCGCCCGTCGTCCTCTACGTGTGGGGCGATGTCCTGCCCGCAGATGCTCATGCCATCGGCGTCGTCGGCTCGCGCAACGTCACGCACTACGGCACCGAGACGGCGAAGAAACTTTCCTACCAGATCGCATTCGCGGGCTACTCGGTGGTCAGCGGACTCGCGCGCGGCATCGACACCGCAGCGCACCAAGGCGCGCTCGCGGCGAAAGGCCGCACCATCGCCGTCATCGGCAGCGGGCTCTCGCAGCTCT
Organism: Chthoniobacteraceae bacterium; assembly: GCA_039922035.1. Classification (GTDB taxonomy): domain Bacteria; phylum Verrucomicrobiota; class Verrucomicrobiia; order Chthoniobacterales; family Chthoniobacteraceae; genus SXWH01. The sequence goes on along the minus strand of JBDSAR010000018.1, from coordinate 8,646 downwards.
ACCCGCCGGAAAATCTCGGCCTTGCGGAAAAGATCGCCGAGTCTGGCGCAGTCGTCAGCGAGTACCCGATGGAACGCCCCGCTGATCGGCAGACCTTCCCGTATCGCAACCGCATCGTCGCCGGCTGGGGGCGCGGCCTCCTCGTCGTCGAAGCCGGGCTGAACAGCGGCGCACTCATCACCGCAAATCAGGCCGTCGAGCAGGGCCGCACCGTCTTTGCAGTGCCCGGTCCGATCGATCGCCCGACGAGCGCAGGCACGAACCGCCTCATCCAGCAGGGCGCGCGGCTTGTGACTTCTGCCGACGACATTCTCGACGAACTCGGCACGCTCATCCCGCGCAGCGCCACCGCATCTTCGTCGGAAAAAAGCACGCGCAGCAGCACCGCTGCACCAGCGTCAGCGCCCGCACTTTCCCAAAACGAAACGCTGCTCGTCACTGCACTGGAAGTCGGTGAACTCACGCTCGATGAACTCTCCGAAGCGACGCGCCTGCCATTGTCGAAAGTCAGTGCCACACTGCTCGGACTCGAAATGAAGCGCCTCGTCCGCGCGCTGCCCGGCCACCGCTACGAGCGCGCCTGACCTGCGCCCGGCTGGCTCTCCGCCACGCTCACGAGCCGGCGGATCAGATTCTCCCACGACACGCGGCCGATCGGCTTGGTGCCCGGCCCGCGCACGACGGCCACCGTGCTGCGCGCCGCACGCATTTTCCACAGCAGGCTGAACGCCGGCTCACTCGCACCCACCGTCACGATTCGTCTCTGGCACGCACCGGCATTCACATCGCGCCGGCCTTCGAGCAGCACCTCGAATGCGTCCACGAGGCCCGTGATTAACTCATTTTCGTCGGACACGAGCCAGCGCACTGGGCCGCGCTTCAGGTCCGAAGCCAGCAGCCGGCTGATCGGCTCATGCGCACGGATCACCTCTGCCGGATCGATCGGCGTCATCACGTCCTTCGCGGTCAGCGCGCGGAAGTCCACGACGTTGTGGATCATCTTCCGTTCGGTCGTCGAAATCGCACCGGTGCGTTCGCTCTCCGCCGTCATGTATTTGAAATCCTCGCGCCCGAGAAAAAGCCGCTGCTGCGCCGCGCCGCGAGAGCCAAAGAGCAGCCGTTGCGCGGCCATCCCCACCCAGTGAATCGGCGTGAGCAGGAGATCCAAAAATCGCAGCGGCCCCGAAAGCAGCGCCAGCGCGCGATACGGAAAGCGGCGGAAGAGCGACTTCGGCAGAAGTTCCAGGCCGAACAAATACACCGGCAGATAAATCGCCAGCGCCACGAGATAGCCGTAGCGCCCCATCGCCGACACCAGCAGCCGTGTCCCCAGCACGAGGGCAAAGATGTTCGCGAGATTCGTGACGATGAGTACGGTGACCAGCATGCGGTCGGGATTCGCGATCAGCCGCTGAAGGACCAGCGCCGCGCGATCACGCTGCTTGGCGCGGTGCGCGAGGCGCACGCGGTTCATGGAGAAAATCCCCGCCTCAATGCCGCTGAAGACAAACGACACCAGCAGGCACAGCACGATGATCAGCGCCGAAATCATGCGCCCACCTCCTCTTCCGGTTCCGCCTCGCGCACGAGCAGCACTTCATCCACGCGCTTCCGCGAGACACGGCGCACGGTCACCCGCAGCCGTCCGATTTTCAGCACCTGCCCCTTTTTCGGCAACTGCCCGAGCTGCGTGAAAATGAGTCCGCCAATCGTGTCAATCCCCTCCTCCTCGAACGGCACGTCCAGCGCCTCGGTGATGTCCTCCAGCCTCGCGCTGCCGCTCGCGAGCACGCGGCCATCGCCGATTTCCTCGATGTAAAATTTCGCATCCGTCGGCGGCACCGCGTCGCCGATGATTTCCTCCACGAGGTCGCGCAGCGTCACGATGCCCTCCACTCCGCCGTGCTCATCCACGACGAACGCGATTCCCTGCGCGTGGGAAAGGAAGCTCTTCAGCAGTGCAAACGCCTTCATCGTCTCCGGCACAAAGGAAGGCACGCCGAGATGCTCCGTGTAGTGAACGCCGGGATCGCGGAGCAGGGACGGGACATCGAGCACGCCCTCGATGTCGTCCGGCGTCTCGCCATGCACCGCCACGCGGCGCAACCGGCGCTGCCGCACGAGTGTGATGACCTCCTCATTCGTCAGATCGTCCGGCAGCGAAAACATCTCCACACGCGGAGTCATGCAGTCCTTCGCCGTCTTGTCGCCGAGCTTGATGATTTCGGAAATCATCTCCGTCTCCGTCTCCTGCAGCCCGCCCTGCGCGGCGCTCATCTCCACGAGCGTGCCGAGTTCCTCATCGGAAAGATGCTGCTGTGTGCGCAATTTCTCCGGAAGAATGGCCAGCGCGACACGCTCGCTCCCGCGCTCAAGCAGCTCCGACAGCGGATTCACCAGCGGAAGCAGCCGGCCGAGCAGCCGCGTGCCGAACCGCACCACCAGCAGCGGCGCACCAAGTCCGACCAGCTTCGGCACCAGATCGCACGCAAAGACGATGAGCGCAAAAATCAGCAGCGCGGAGACCCAGAACGGAATGTCGAATCCGCGCTGCCCCTCGATCAGGGCGAGGCTGCCGATCATCAGCGGCGCATTTGCCAGTGCATCGGCGATGAGAACAGCGCTCAGCAATCTGCGCGGGTTCTCCATGATGCGCGAAAGCCCCTTGCCGAGTTCGCTCTGCTGCGCGCGGAGCACCTCCATGCGTGATCGGGACAGCGCAAAAAATCCCGTCTCGAGCGCGGAGATCACCGCCGAGAGCACGGCCAGCACGACGAGCCCCACAGCGAACGGCACAACGATCGCGGGCGGCATCAGGCCATCCTTTCGACCGGCATCGGGGAAACCCCGCGAAGTTGAGTCAGCGTCCGCTTGTCTTGCACAGGCCCGCGCAGAATAGTGGGCGGAGAAATTCACGCGATGAAAAAAACTTCACACGATCCCGGCGACGCGCTCACCGACCCGGCGCTGGATCCGTGCTACCTGGGGTGGTTCACGCACTTCAACGCCTGCGAATACTACGAGGCACACGACGTCCTCGAAGCACTCTGGCTCCGCACGCACGGCGCTGACCGCGATTTTCTCAAAGGCCTCATCCAAGTCGCGGGCGCATTCGTCCACCTCCGCAAGCAGCTCGAACACCCGTCGCACGCCAAGCATTCCACACGCCTGCGCCCGGCCGTACGGCTCTTCCAGCGGGGCATGCATCATCTTTCGCCGTACGGCCCCGAGCATCTGCGACTCGACGTCGCCGCCGTGTGCGCGCTCTGCGAATCGCTCGCCCACCGCATCGAGCAGTCGGGCTTCGTGGCAAATCCCTGGAACCCCGCGAAACCGCCACAGATCGGACTCGCCGCGTGAACGAATTTCACTTCGATGTCGTCGTCATCGGCGGCGGCGCGGCAGGCATGATGTGCGCCTTCACTGCCGGCCAGCGCGGCAGAAAAGTCGCGCTCATCGAGCACAATGATCGCGTCGGAAAAAAGATCGCCATCAGCGGCGGCGGACGGTGCAACTTTACCAACACCGGCATCGAGCCCGGCTGCCATCTCTCCGAGCGCCCGGACTTCAGCCGCTCCGCGCTCGCGCGATACACCGCGTGGGATTTCATCGCACTCGTCGAAAAGCACGGCATCGCCTACCACGAAAAAAAGCTCGGGCAGCAATTCTGCGACGGCAGCTCACGCGAGATCATCGCGATGCTGGAGACCGAGTGCGCGGATGCAGCCGTGCAAACATTCACAAACTGCCGTGTTCAGATCGTGGAGAAGGCGGATCACTTTCGCATCGCCACTTCACGCGGCGAGTTCACCTGCCAGTCGCTCGTCATCGCCAGCGGCGGCCTTTCCTTTGCCAAGCTCGGCGCGACGCCATTCGGCTACGACATCGCGAAGCAGTTCGGCCACCGGATCACACCGCTGCTTCCCGGACTCGTTCCGTTCACCTTTTCAAAATCCGACGAATCGCTCCACGAACTCAGCGGGCTCGCGCTGCCCGTCGTGACCCGCTGCGGCAAAGCCGCCTTCGAGGAGGCGATGCTCGTCACTCACCGCGGCCTCAGCGGGCCTGCAATTCTCCAGATTTCGAGCTACTGGCGCGAAGGCAGCACGGTGAAAATTGATCTGCTTCCCGATGCACGCGCAGGTGAGTCACTGCTGCGCGCACGCGCGACCGGTCGCGATCTTCCCACTGTGCTCGCCGAATGGATGCCGCGCCGTTTCGCCGACGCATGGTGCGCGCTCCATGCGCCCGCGAAGCAACTCGTGCATTTCAGACAGCGCGAGTTCGACGACACGCTGCGCCTCCTGCACGCATGGCCATTTCTGCCGACTGGCACCGAAGGCTACCCGAAAGCCGAGGTCACACTCGGCGGCGTGGACACGGCGGAGATTTCGTCGAAGACGATGGAGTCCCGCCGCGTGCCGGGATTGTTTTTCATCGGCGAGGTCGTGGACGTGACCGGCTGGCTCGGCGGCTACAATTTCCAGTGGGCATGGTCGAGCGGCCACGCCGCGGGCGAAGTCGCGTGACTCAGCGCGCAGCCACGTCGCGTTTGCGCTTGAGGAACGGATCGCTGGTGACGATCGCGCTGATCAGCGCGGACATTTTGTAGCCGCCCGCCGCCATCTGTTTCTGCACAGCGTCGAGCGATGCCTTGTCGCTTCGCTCGATGCCGCGGCCAAGTGCGTAGGTCATTATCTTCTGCGCAAAGGCGCGCGCGAACTTCTCGCCCTTCAGGTATTTTTTCAGCCCGGCGAAGCCATCCACGTTTGCGCCGTCGGCAAATTTTCCCGAGGCATCAATGCGGTTGTTCCCATCCTGCGTGCGCCATGTGCCGATGGCGTCGAAATTCTCCAGCGTGAAGCCCACCGGATCGATCTTCGCATGGCACACTGCGCAGTCGGGATTCGCACGGTGCTGCTCCAGTCGCACGCGCAGGGATGCGTCCTTGTCCACCTTCGTCTCCTCGAGCGGCGGCACGTTGGCGGGCGGCGGCGGCGGCGGCGTACCGAGGATTTGCTCGAGCACCCACTTGCCGCGCACGACCGGCGATGTCCGCGTGGGCATTGAAGTCGCGATCAGCACGCTGCCCTGCGAGAGCACTCCGCCGCGCGGCGAACCGGCCGGGATTTTCACTCGCTTGAATTCGTTCCCCTGCACCGCAGGCAGCCCGTAGTGCTCGGCGAGTTGCTGGTTCGCGAAAGTGAAATCCGTCTCGATGAGATCGTAGATGCTGCGGTCTTCGCGCATGATCGCGTCGAAGAAAAGCCGCGTCTCCTCCTTCATCGCATCGCGCAGCTTCGCGCTGAACTTCGGGAATTTTTTCTCGTCAATCTCAACCTCATCCACCGCACGGATCTGCAGCCACTGGCTGGAAAAATTCCGCACGAACTCCTGCGCACGCCCGTCGGCGAGCATCCGCTTCACCTCGCCACGCAGCGTGTCACCCTTGAGCAATCCGCCCTTCGCTGCGAGTTCCGTGAGCCGCTGATCGGGCATCGTGGACCACAGGAAATACGAGAGCCGCGAAGCCACCTCGTAGTCATTCAGATTCCGCACCGAGCCCGGCTTCAGCGCATCGGGATCGAGTTCCCAGCGGAAAAGAAAATTCGGCGAGCACAGCATCGCCTGCACGGCGACGCCCATCGCCTCGGTGAAAGGCGCCTTGTCCGCGAGCGCCGCATCCGTGAGCCGGCCGAGCCGCTCGACCTCTGCCCCCGCGACGGGCCTGCGATACACACGCGGGACGAGCGATGCGATCAGCTCACGCGCCGTCTTCGACTCCGTGCCCGGCTCCGGCATCCGCGCGAACACGCGACGGAAACTCTCGCCCGGCTCGCTCTTCACATCCACGGGGCCGGTCACGCTGAATCCCGCGACATATACGTTCCGGTCGCCACGCATCTTCGGGTCCGGATGATTCGATTCGTTGTAGTTGTTCAGATACTCCGCGCGCACGCGACGAACGCCCGCCTTCACCCGGGTCTTCACCTCGTAGTTCGCGGGCTTGCCGCTGTTCTTCACGTCGAAAATCGCGACCTGCGTGTCGTCCACCGAAACCGCAAGCTTCGGCGCCTCGGGCCCCGCCTGATCGCCGTATGCACGGAACTGCAGCAGGTATTCGCCGTCGCCGCGGAATTTCACTTCGATGCTCGCATCCGCCTCGCGGTAAAATCCGAGCACGCCATTTGCGACCGGGTGAATCCACTCCAATCCCTTCGACGCCTTCATCCGATCACCACGGATAAATTCGGACGGCGCGGCTTTTTTCTGTCCCGCGAGAATCTTCCCGACGATCTGGTCCGCCGCCGCGAGGTAGCGCTCCATGAGCAGCGGCTGGATCGTGAGCACGTCGGCAATCGTGTCGAAGCCGTAAGCCGTCTCGTCGCTGGGGAATTCCGACGGATCAAAGTCCACCGCGAAAAGATCCCGGATCGTGTTCCGGTATTCCCCGCGATTGAGCCGGCGCAACGTCACGCGTCCGGGATTTTTCTGACCTGCCTCGCTGCCGGCGAGCTGCGCATCCACCCACTGCACGAGCGCATCGCGCTGGCTTTCCGGCAGCTTCACCTTTCCTTTCGGCGGTGGCATCTCGTGCGACTCGATCAGCTCCGCGATTTTCTCCCACGCCTTGCGCTCGCCGGGTGTGAATCCCTTCTCGGCGTACGGACGGAAATCAAAGTCGCCCTTCTGCTTTTCGGCACCGTGGCACGAGTAGCAGTACTTCTCACCGAACTGCTTCAACTGCTGCGCTGCCATCGTCTGCGCGGTGGCAGGCTGCGCCGCACGCGATTTCCCAACGCCGCAGAGTGTGGCGAGGATGCTGCACGAAATGAGAAAACGGAATCCGATCATGTGCGGTGTTCTATGCACTAACGATGGCGCAATTAGGCAATTTCGCCAGCGCATGCCGCGCGTAAAATGAAAGGCCGGGAAGCAGGAGTTCGTCCCGCTTCCCGGCCAGAATTTCGATGCACGCCATTGCACATCTGCAGCGCGTGCGAGTCGCAGCGATGCTTACTTCGCCTTGCCAGTGAGTCCGGCGTCCTGCAGCGCGGCCATGACTTCCTTCGGGTTGAAGTCGCCCTTCACCTCGAACGACGTCGCCTTCTTCTCAGCGGTATTGCTGCTGACCCCCTTCACTTTCCCGAGCGCCGTGCCCACGGCTTTCACGCACTTGTCGCAGCAGAGATGCACGTCCTTCACGGTGAGCGCCGAGACCTTGCCGTCCTTCGCGCCGCTGTTGTCCTTGAAGCTCACTGCGGAATCGCTGCTCTTGCCAAAATATCCGGCGGCATCGAGGGCATCCACAGCCTTCTGTGTGGTCGCCTTGTCCGCTGCGGTGAGAGTGACGGTGCCGGCATCCTTGTCACAGGCGGCGGTCACGCCGGAGACGGTGGCGACGGCTTTCTCGACGCCTTTCACGCAACTCCCGCAGCAGAGATGCACGTTGGAAAGTTTCACGGTGGTTTCTGCGCTGGCCAAAGTGGCGAGCGCGGTGGTGGCGATGATGGTGAGCAGTTGTTTGATCATGGTATTGTTGTTGTGAGTTATGCGTGGGGTTAGTTGCGATCGGGCGCGGATTTATTCACGCCGCGTCCGGAAACAAGTCTGACGGGGCGGAAACCTTTGAGCTTGTTGCCGGGGCGCGAAGATTCGTTGCCGCGCCGGTCAGCGCGACATTCTACGGCAGCTCCTTGATCTGGATGTGCCGGTATTCCATCTGATCGCGATCCGCTTCGAGGCCGATGGGACCGCTGGCTGGCAGCTTCAGCGCGTCCTCCAGCACCTCACCGTTGCACTCGCAGTGCGCGACGTTGTCTTTCACCGTCACGACGATCGTGTTCCAGTCCTGCGCCTTGTATTTCTTCAGCTCCTTGTACGGCCCCGCCACGAGGTAGTCGCGGCACTGGAGTTGCGGCTTGCGCAGGAAGACTCCGCTGTCCGCATTCACCGCCGCGCGGAACTCCAACTTCAGGATGAAATTCTTTGGGAACTCCTTCGTCGTCCAGAGCTGGCGCAGCTTCGGCCCCTTCACCGGATCCAGCGGATTCACGACGAGGATGCCCGGCTTCGCCGTGTAGCGCCCGTCGCTCGCCTCGCCTTTGCCGTCGAATGTCTCCAGCACTTTCTGCTCCTTGTCGCGATAGCCCCAGCCCGTAAGATCCCTCCCGTTGTAGAGCGAGACAAAGCCCGGCTCCGGCGTGAAATCCTCAGCACGCGCGAGGAAAAGCGCTGACGCGGCGAGCACAAGGGTGGCGAACGGAATGCGGAGGGAGCGGAGGGATTTCATGCGCGCATCGTTGCCTTGCGGGCAAAGTCGCGGCAAGCGGGAACTCATGCGTGCTGGGCGAAGCGCCCGCGCTGGGAGCGGCGACTTCCAAGTCGCCGTGCGCGAATGCAACGCAGTCGCGCGAACCAAGATCCCGCTCACCGCTGCTCTGCAAAGTGTGCGTCTCTGGCGAGAATTCGGGCCGTCGACAGGAATGTCGCCGTTCCTTCCATGCGTCTCATGCTCACCAGTTTTGCAAACCTCAAAAGCCCGTGCGAAGCGGCGCAAGCTCAGGCCAGCACGCCCTTCACTACTTTCCCTTCCACATCCGTGAGCCGGTATTGCCGGCCTTGGAAACGGAACGTGAGCCGCTC
>JBDSAR010000017.1:0-12884 GCA_039922035.1 Chthoniobacteraceae bacterium | reverse complement strand
GACCCGCCGGCGTCCATGCGTTACACCGAGGCGCGGCTGCGGCATCTCGGCGCGGCGCTCATGGACGACATGGACAAGGAGACGGTGGATTTTGTCCCGACCTACGACGAGCGTCTCATGGAGCCGACGGTGCTGCCGGCGGCGTTCCCGAATCTGCTCGTGAATGGCGGCACCGGCATCGCGGTCGGCATGGCGACGAACATCCCGCCGCACAATCTCACCGAAATCATTGATGGCGTGTGCGCGCAGATTGACGACCCGGACATCACGCTCGAGGAGCTGATGAAAATCGTCAAAGGGCCGGACTTCCCGACGGGCTGCGAGATTCTCGGCAGCGCGGGGATCAAATCATACCTCAGCACTGGTAAGGGTGCCGTTCGCGTGCGCGGAAAAGTCGGCGTTGCGGAGCTGAAGGGCGGTCGCGAGCAGCTCATCATTTCGGAGATTCCGTACAATGTGAACCGCGCTGTCCTCGTCTCGCGCATCGCGGATCTGGTGAATGAGAAAGTCATCACGGACATCAGCGCCATCCGCGACGAGTCGGACGAGCAGACGCGCGTGGTCATTGACCTCAAGCGCGACGCGAACCCGAAGGTCGTCATCAATAATCTCTTCAAGCACACCGCGCTCGAATCATCCTTCAGCGCCTCGATGCTCGCCATCGATCGCGGCAGGCCGAAGCTGCTCAACATCAAGGACGCCATCGCGTGCTACATCGAGCATCGGCGCGAGATCATCCTGCGGCGCACGCGCTTCCTTTTGAATCAGGCAGAGAACCAGGCCGAGCGTCTCGAAGCCCTGCTCGTCGCGCTGCACAACCTCGACGATTTCATCAAAATCATCCGCGATTCGAGCGACCGCGACGATGCGAAAGCGAAGCTGCTCGCACTCTCATGGACGAGAAGCGCCGTCGAGCAACTCGGCATCCTCATCCGCAGCGATGCTAAGCTCGTGGACGGACGCTACGCCTTCAATGAGCGGCAGGCCGTCGCCATTCTCGAACTCCGCCTCTACCAATTGACCGGCCTCGAACGCGAAGCCATCAAGACCGAATACGATGCGCTGCTCGAAGTGATCAAAGACCTGCTCGACATCCTGGCGAGGGACACGCGCGTTTTCACAATCATCAAAGCGGAGCTGCTCGTGATCCGCGAAAAATACGGCAACGAGCGCAAGACGCAGATCGTGCCGGACGAGGGCGAGATCAACATCGAGGACCTCATCGCGAACGAAGGATGCATCATCACGATCACGCACGCGGGCTTCATCAAGCGCACGGCGGTTTCCGCGTATCGCGCGCAGAGGCGCGGGGGCAAGGGCGTGAAGGGAATGGTCACGCGCGAGAGTGCGACCGAAGGCGAGGATGGCGATTTCGTCGAGCATCTCTTCACGGCGACCACGCACGATTATCTCATGTTTTTCACGAAGAGCGGGCGCTGCTACGTCGAGCGCGTGCATCAGATTGATGAGGGGAGCCGTGCATCGAAAGGGCGAAGCATCGCAAATCTGCTGGAGCTTCGTGCCGGGGAAAAAGTCGCGGCGACGATCCGCATCCAAGGCCAGAAGACCGAGGAGGAGACTTGGACCGACAAGCTGTTCATCGTCTTTGCGACGCAGAGCGGCATCGTGAAAAAGACGAACCTCAGCGAATTCAAAAACATCCGGAAGGGCGGCATCATCGCGATCCAAATCGAGGAGGGGGATCAGCTCATTGACGGCAATCTCACGAACGGCACGAACGAAATCGTGCTCGTGACGAAGGACGGCATGAGCATTCGTTTCAACGAGGAGGAAATGCGCGACCAAGGGCGCAACTCGATCGGCGTGTGGGGCATCCGGCCAGACAAGGGTGACATCGTCGTGGCGGCTGCGATTGTGAGTCCCGACTGCACGTTGCTCGTCGCTGGCGAGAACGGCATCGGCAAGCGCACGCCATTCGACGACTACCGCGTGCAGTCGCGCGGCGGGAAGGGGATCATCACGATGAAGACCGGCGACAAGACCGGGAGTGTCGTCGGCGCGCTCACGGTGCGCGATGCGGACGAACTGATGCTCATCACGAACAAAGGCCAGATGGTGCGGACTCGCGTGAAGGAAATCCGCGAGACGGGACGAAACACGATGGGCGTGAAACTCATGGACCTGAAGGGCGCAGAGAAGCTGCAAGGCATCGCGCCCGTCGTGGCGAATGAGGATGAGGAAGAAGCGGAGGGCGTGGCTGAATGATTCGGCCGCGCTTTGTGGGAGCAAACCACTGAACCCCGCGAAACGGTTCGATTTTTGAGGGCATTCCTGGAGCGGCTAGGTTCCTCTCGCCGTTCATGAAGCTTGCCGCAGGAATGACGAGTCGTGGGACGGGTGTGAAGTTGAGCGTGTGGGTTGACGCTCGCCCGGCAACTCCGCATGGTGAGGCGATGCTCCCTGCTGTTACCCAACTCCTCGTCCTCCAGGATCGCGACAAAAAACTCCGCCAACTCAAACTCGAACTCAAGCGCGCGCCGCTGGAGAGAAAGGACATGGAGTCGCGCACGGCGGGGACGACGGGCGCGCTTGATGCGGCGAAGCACAAGGCGAAGGAGATCGAGGTGAAGCGCAAGGAACTTGAGAACGAAGTCGGCACACACCGGCAGCGGATCAACAAGTATCAGGTGCAGAAACTTGAGACGAAAAAGAACGAGGAGTACCAGGCGATCTCACACGCGATCCAGACGATCGAAAATGAGATTACTGCGCTGGAGGATCAGGAATTGGAACTGATGGATCAGGCGGAAAAGCAGAAGCCGGTGATCGCGGCGGCGGAGAAGGAGGCAGCGGCGACGAAGGCGCAGGTGGCGCGGCAGTTTGCGGATTTGGATGCAAAGGTGAAATCCATTGAGGCGCAGATGCAGGAAGTGCAGGCGGAGCGGACGAAGCTGGCCGCGGAGGTGGCCACGGTGGATGAGGACTTGCTGGACACGTATCAGCGGCTTTTTGAAACGAAGGACGCGCAAGCGGTGGTGGCGCTGGTGAATGAGATGTGCCAGGGCTGCCACGTGAAGGCGCAGACGCATGTGATCCACGCGGTGAAGGCCGGGAAGGTCGTTACGAATTGCCTCTACTGCGGGCGGATTCTGTACCCGGAATACTGAGCGGAACGATTCAGCAGGAAACCGCAGATGACGCAGATTTTCGCAGATTCGGAATCGGGGAGTGGAAATTCTGAGGGGTGCCGCCGGAATCATCGAGTGAGGGCCAAAGGCCCGCAGTTATCCCGGCCTGGGGCAACGACCCAGGTTTGCACCCGTCGTGGCAAGAGGGCCGAAGTCCCGTTCTATCCCCGAAGGCGCGAACCGCATGGGCCGGGCCTTCAGCCCTTTGCTCTTCTTTGCCAGGCTCCTGGGGCTGCGCCCCAGGCTGGGATGGATTGCACCTATGGCCCGCAGGCCGGATGCGCTTTCGATACATCATCGAAGAGGCCGCTGAATCTGCGTCCGCCTGCGAAATTTGCGGATCGTCCCTGCATCGTTTCAAATGCAGGATCACCGTCGTGAACCGCATCGCTGGCATCGAGACGGAGTATGGCTGCCTCGTGACTGGCGGCGAACAGCGCGGCGAATCGTGGCCGGCGCGGGTGAAGAATCACCTTTTCAAAAAGCTGCGTGTGGGCGTGCTCGACCAGCACTACCGCGACTATGAGGAACCGCCGGGGAATGGCGGATTTTTGCTGAATGGCGGGCGGTTTTACCTCGATATGGGGCACATCGAATACGCTTCGCCGGAGTGCCGATCGGTGCGCGATCTCGTGGCGTGCGACATGGCGGGCGATGCGATGCTGCAGGGGGCGGTCGAGGCGATGGGGATCGCGGACCACGTGGCGTTCCTGAAGAACAACATTGATCACGAGACGAACGCGACGTTCGGCTGCCACGAGAATTACCTGATGCGGCGCGAGACGGATTTCACCGAGGCGAACACGGCGGGGCTGCTGGCATTCCTCGCGACGCGACAGATTTTCACGGGCGCGGGGCGCGTGGGGCAGGCGAGCCCGCTGGCATTCGAGACCGAGCCGCTGGCGCCGTATGAGTGCGTGGAATTCCAGATGAGCCAGCGCGCGGATCACATTGTGAACGACATCTACCAGTGGGTGCAGTTCAACCGCGCGATCATCAACGCGCGCGACGAACCGCTGGCGGATTACCGGTTCTACCGGCGTCTGCACCTGCTCATCGGCGACTCGAACATGAGCCCTTTCGCGACCGCGATGAAGGTCGGCACGACGCACCTTGTGCTCACGTTGCTCGAAGAGGATCGCCTGCCGCGCGATGTGGCGCTGCAGGATGCGGTGCTCTCGACGCGGATGATTTCGCGCGCGTGCAGCGTGGATGCGGCGGTGCTGCGCGCGGATGGCTACACGGAGACGGCGATCGGGATGCAGGAGAAATTTCTCGCCGCCGCGCAGTCGCTCGCGGGGCGCGATGCGGAGACGGACTGGCTACTCGACCGATGGGGCTGGCTGCTTGATGCGCTGCGCCGTCGGGCGGTGGAGGAATTGCTCGGTGCGGTGGACTGGGTCTCGAAGAAGTGGCTGCTGGATACTTTCCGCGCGGAGCAGGGGGTGACGTGGAGCGATCCGTGGCTGGAGAGCCTCGATCTTGAATATCACAATTTACATCAGTCCCGCGGGCTGTTTCACGGGTTGCCGGTCGAGGGCGAGACGGAGCGTTTCAACCGTGAGGCGTTTCAGGCGGCATTCCTGCGCACCGCGCCCGCGGACACGCGCGCGCACGGGCGCGGGATGGCTGTCGCACATTGCATGGAAACCAGTGAGCCGTGTGTGATCAACTGGGACTCGCTGAGCCTCGGTGCGAGCAGTTCGCTCGCGATGCCGGATCCGCTGGTGACTTACGAAAGTGAAGTGCGTGCGCTGCTGGCGGAGTGATGCGGACAGGAGTGTCCGCGGCACGAAGAACCCGGCGGGCGCATTTACACCCGCCGGGCTGATTCCGTTGCCTAACGTTAGGCGACCTTGACCTCGACGGTCTTCGGTTTCGCTTCCTCGGCTTTCGGGATTTCGACAGTCAGGACGCCGTCCTTGTACACCGCGCCAACCTTGTCGGCGCGGACGGCGGCGGGCAGGCTCACGCTGCGGCTGAACTTTCCGGAGAGGCGCTCGCGACGATGGATGGTGCCCTCGGTCACGTTCTTCTCACTCTTGCGCTCGCCGGAGACGGTGAGCACGCCGTCGTGAACGGAGACGCTGATGTCCTCCTTTTTCAGGCCGGGGATTTCCACGGCAACGACGTATTTGTCCTTGTCCTCATGGGCGTCGAGCGAGGGCGTCCAGTCGCTGAGTGATTCCGCCGACCGCGTGGGGAAGGCGATGTCAAACAGGCGGCCGAAGTGGTCGCGCAGATTGCCAATGGGATGGAGTTCGGGATTGATATAGCGGATGAGACTCATAGTTGGATTGTATGTCGGTTAATGTTTTTAACTGCGGCCCGGTGTTAGAGCGAAAGAGATACCGCGGATCCGCAGGGGCGGAAAATGTACATAATTGTCTCGAATAACATTAATTGAGACGGCAGGGTGCGTGGTTGCGCCTTTTGGGTACGGGTCAGGATGTGCCGGGCGTGGCACATCGGGGATGACGCGGAGTGTCAGGATGACCTATTGCTCCATCACCTTCTGGATGTCCCGCATCCGTCCGATTTGGGCGCCGATGATCCGCCAGGCGATGAAGAGAAGAATGGAAAGGTAGATGAGCCGCGGCACCCACTCTGCGATAGTTTCGAGGCGGCGCATGGCTGTTTCCCGGTATTTTTCCCCGATGCGCTGAAGCTCGCGGTCCAGCTCACCGGTCTCCTCGCCGACGGCGAAGGCCCGGAGAAACGGCTCGGGAAATGCGCGGGTCTTTTCCAGCGCGGCACCGACCTGGCCACCCGCACGCACGGCGGGCATCGCGGCCAGGATGGCATCGCGGAGCACGGCGCTGCCGCTTGCGGCGCCGGAGGTTTCCAGGCTGGCGAGCACGTTCACGCCGGCATTGAGCTGCATGTGATACGCGGAGCAGAAGCGGCCGAGTGCGAAGTCGCGGCGGAGTTTTCCGAAGAGGGGGAGTGTGCGCAGCAGGTGGTCGGGGCCGACGCTTTTTTCCGCTGCGGAGATGGATGAGCGGATGACGGCGGCGATGATGAAGACGCAAAGCCAGAGTCCGCCGATGGTGGCGCCGGCGGCCTTGAGGAACGGGACCATGCCGCCTTCGGGCGAAAAGGCGATCGGCAGCGGGAGAATGAGCAGTGCAAAATGGATCACGAAGATCGGATAGGCGAGGCGGGAGCGCATGCGCGCGCGCGCTCCGGCGAGCGCGGCGTGATATTGGGAGGCCTCCTCAAGCCCGTGTTCGAGCCGGCCTGCGCGTTCGCTTGCGGTGAAGACGCATGCTTCAAGCGAGGAGATGAGTGGGATGCCGGCGAGCAGCGATTCGCCGACGGAGGCTCCGCCATCGAGCGCCTTCCTGATCCGGACGAGCGATGTCCGGGCCTGTCCGCCGCTCAGGCGCGTGAGTTTTTCGATGGCTTTCGGGAAGGGGGTGCCGGTGCGGACGAGCTGGCCGAGTTCGTGGAAGAGGCTGGCCTTTTCGCTGGAGTGCATCCGGTGGACGATGCCCGTGCGATGGCACATGGCAAGCGAGTTGGTGCGTCCGGGCAACTCTCGTATTGCGCGGCAGCATGGATTTGCGATGGTTGCTGTCCTTATACATGCTGGATTTGCCTAGACAGAAAAAGCGCTGGTTCCTCCGGTGGTGGTTCACCATCCCGTTCTTCACGTTGCTTGTCGCCACCATTGTGGGACTGGTGTTTTTCTTCCGTCTGAAGTGGGACTACGAGGCGCAGGCGAACCAGTTCGACTACACGCGGCTGGAGGCGATGGAATCGGCGAGCGTGATCCTGGACCGGCACGGGGCGCTTCTCGGGAAGATTTTCACGCAGAACCGGGATCAGGTGGGCCTTGACCAGCTTTCGCTCTCGCTGCTGGAGGCTGTGGTGGCAGCCGAGGATGCGCGCTATTACGAGCATTCCGGCGTGGACGTGCGCGGCGTGGTGCGGGCGCTCTACGAAAACTGGCGGGCGGGCAAGGACAAGCAGGGTGCGAGCACGCTCACGCAGCAGCTTGCGCGGAATACTTTCCCCGAGCAGCTCCCCCCGAATGACCGCTCAAAGGAGCGCAAGCTGCGGGAGATGTTCGTGGCGCGGGAAATCGAGCGGCGTTGCACGAAACAGCGCATCCTTGAGCTGTACCTGAACCGGGTGTATTTCGGGAACGGGTTCTTCGGAGCGGAGTCGGCGGCAAAGGGCTATTTCGGAAAGCGGGCGTCCGAACTGGATTTCAGCGAGTCCGCCATGCTTTGCGGGCTGTTGCGGAGCCCGGACAAACTTTCGCCGTGGCGAAACTACAACGCATGCATCGAGGAGCGAAACCGCGTGCTGGCCCGGCTGCTGGAGCTGAATCGCGTCACACGCGAGCAGTATGACAAGGCGTTCGCCGAGGAGCCCGTGCTGAAGAACAAGCGGCCGATCCATCAGGACAACTATCCCGCGGACATGGTGTACCAGCAGGTGCTGAAAATCGTGGGCCGTGATCGCGCGACGAGCGAAGGCCTGCGGATCTTCACGACGATTGATTCGGCGCTCCAGAAAAAGGCCGAGGAGTCGCTGCGCACGGAGCTGAATTCGGTGGAGCAGCACCCGGATTTCCAGCCCCGCGATCCTGCGGTGAAACGGCAGACCCTCACGGACTATACGCGAATTTTCGAGGCTGCGAACAAGCAGCCGATGGACGCCGAGGGGCGGCGGATCAATCCCGAGTACCTGCAGGGAGCGGTGCTGATGCTCGACAACCGGACAGGTGGCATCATCGCGATGGTGGGCGGGCGCGATTTCCAGCAAAGCGAGCTGAACCGGGTGAGGCAGGTGCAGCTTCCTCCGGGCACCGCGTTCAAGCCCCTCGTGTACGCGGCGGCATTCGAAAATGGGATGTTCCCCGGCACCACTGTGGAGGACACCGTGATGGACAACACGAAGGTGATGATCGGCGGCACCACGGGCATCCTCGGCGAATGGGGGCCGGAGCGCGCGGACAACCGCTTTGAAGGCACCATCTCGGCACGCACGGCGCTCGTAAAATCGAAGAACGCCGCGACGGTCCGCCTCGGCATGGTGACCGGAATCAAGGAAGTGATGGAACTCGCCGACAGCGCGGGAATCTCAAGCGATCTCGCCAATTATCCGCGCACCTATCTCGGTGGGAGCGAGGTGTACCCGATGGAACTCGCACTTTCGTACACGATGTTTGCCAGCGGTGGCATGCGCCCCGTGAACACGTTCATCATCCAGCGCATCGAGGACAAGCTGGGGAACGTCATCTTCGAGGAAAAGCCGGAGACGGTCCGTGTGATCAAGGAGACCACCGCCTACGAGGTGCATTCGTGTCTCGCGCAGGTGCTCGAGCCGGAGGGCACCGGGGAGCGCGCCTCGATGGAACTCGGACTCAAGCGCTACCCGCTCGGCGGAAAGACCGGGACGGGCTACAATTTCACCGATGCGTGGTTCGTCGGCTACAGCAGTGAAGTCACGTGCGCCGTGTGGATCGGTTTCGACCAGCAGCGCGGCAAGTCGCGTCAGAGCATTTACCGCGGGGCATTCGGCAAGGATCTCGCGCTGCCCGTCTGGGCGGAGGTCATGAAGACGTCATTCGAGAAATTCAAGCCGCGTGAATTCGTGCAGCCCAAGGGGATCATCCGTGTGGAGATTTGCCGATCGAGCGGCGGGCTGGCGACTGCGAAGTGCCTGGCGGACGGCATCCAGACGACTTATCAGGAAATCTGCACCGAGGCGCAGGCACCGAAGGATCCGTGTCCGGTCCATAGCGGTGTGTCGCCTGCGATGGCGTTCGGTGGCAAGCCATCGCCGGCTGGTGTGCTGCGCGCGCGCGTCCTCGAGCCGCAGACGCTGAAGACCGTGGCACTCGTGGGTCCGACGGTGATTGGCAACGACCCGTACGGCTCCCATCTGGCGCTCGAACGGCAGGTGCAACTTGCCGGAGTCGGCAATGCGCAGGCCCCGCTCATCACGCAGGGGGAGATTCCCATCAATAACGGGGATGCGCCGCCTGTGAATATCCCTCCGCCGCGTCCGATCGTCGTCCCTCCGCCGCCGAACAATGACGTGAAGCTGGAGCAGCCTGAGCCGCTGAAGTTCAACTAGGGCGGTTTACCAGAAAGCATAGCCGCTTTTCGAGGAGCAGAGGCGCCCTCGCCCCAAGCTGCCTCTCGGGGCGAGGGCGCCCCTGCTCCTGGTGCCCGCCGCCAGGACATTTTTTGAACCGCTTTAGGGGGTCGGCTTAGGGGAGCGCGTTCTGCAATTCGCCGGGGTGGCTTCTGCGAGCGATACCCGTGAATTCCGGCGGCATCGTCCGCGCCATCCGCGATGGCTCCTCAGGAAATTTCGGGCTATCGGTTGAATAGAAACGCCGGCGTATTCACGAGCGCCCAGACGAGATCCTGCGAGCCGGTCAGACGGCGGTTGGCGATCTGGATTTTGCTTTGCTCCACGTCAGCCCGGAGTTGCACGAGCTTCGGATCGATCCGGATCGGCTCCTCGGATTTCGCGAGCACACCCCGGCGCTCGATGATGCCGGGGTCGGTCGGAAGCGGCATTTTGCTTTTTGCGAGCGTGAGCCGGCGCTTGCTCAGATCCGGATCGGCTTCGTTCCAATATGCGGCGATGGCGGCCTTGTCCTCTTTGCTCCGCAGTTGCGACGGCTTTTTCAGCGCCTCGCCGACTGCGATCGGCAGGCCGATGTTCAGCGGCGCACTGCCGGTGGTGACGTAGATGCGGAAACGCGCAATCGAGAAGCCGCCCGCCCGCGGCTGGTTCAGATCGAAGCGCAGGCGCATGCCCTTCGCCGCGTCGCCGACGGGCTTCGCGAGTGAAAATGCCGCGTAGTGCGGCACACCCATCTGCGGAGCAATGGCCCAGCCGTTGTTGCCGTCGCCCTTCTTGTCGTCAATGGCCTTGGCCACCTCGAAATTTGCCTGGCTGACATCCGCGACTGCTCCGTTGAATTTCGCGTCGTCAATCTGTTTCCCTTTTCCGAATGGGCCGGTCTTCAAACTGATTTCTCCGAGGACAAAATTCCCGGCGGAATATCCGGGGCCGAACGCGGGCGCGTCGGGCACGTTCAGCACCTCGATCATCACGCCGGTGATCCCGGCGAGCTTCGTGTCGGCGAGGACCGTGTAGTCGGTGCTTTTTGCAGCGACGCCGCTGGCTTTGATCGATCCGTCGGGCAGCTTCGTGAGTTCGACTCCGCCGGTGGCCTTCGGCTCGACGAGATCGAGCGGCACCCAGCCCGTGTAGGTCTTCGCGATTGGCACCGTCGCCTCGAACTGCGCCTGCGCGGCTGTGAGTTTCGTCTGTTCGTATTCCTTCACCGCCTTGTCCGACAAGGCAACGCTCTCCACGCGCTTCTTCTCCGCCTCGGCGAGCTTCGGCGCGATCTCCTTTTCGTAGCGTGAAAGTTCCTGCTTTGCGGAATCAATCGCGGCGGCACGCTCAGCTTCCTGTTTGGCAATGATGGGTGCCTGCTCTTTTTCCTTCGTGTCCTGCAAAGTGAGCAGATCCTTGTGTTCCTGCTCGATGACCGCCCACGATTCCAGGGTGCGCGCGATTTCGGCGTTGCTCGCGGGGCGGCTGAGCACGCGGGCGAAAATTTCGTCAATCAGCATCCGGTCGTCCGGCTGCATTTTCACGAGCTTCGGCAGCGCATTGCTGGGGTCGCCGATCGCGTCGGCGATGGCGGGGCCGCTGAGCAGCGCCATCACGCTGCCGAGGCGAAGGTCGCTGCTGCGCTCGCATTCGCACGCGCTCTCGCGCGCGGGGCGTCCGGCATTCGCGAGGAAGCCGCTCGGCAGATCCGACTGCGAATCGGCGAGCATCGAGGCACCCACGCCGCCGGGCAGGCGCGAGCCGGCGCCGGTCACCTTCAGCACGGAATCATAGAGCACCTCGGCGGGCAGGCGGCGTGCGAGCGCGTGCGAGTAGTTCGTCTTGTCGTCCTCGTTCCATTTGTTCGTCGCGAGTGCGAGCTGGTAGGTGCGCGATTTGCAAATCTCGCGCAGCATGTGGCGCGTGTCGAAGCCGTGGCCGATGAATTCCTTCGCGAGATAGTCGAGCAATTCGGGGTTCGTCGCCGGGTTGCCTGCGCGGATGTCATCGAGCGGCTCGATGATGCCCGAGCCGAGCAGGTAGCCCCACTGGCGGTTCACATAGCTGGAGGCAAAGTAGCGATTGTCCGGCGAGGTGATCCACGCGGCGAGTTGTGCGCGGCGCGCGCCTGTTGCGTCCGCTTTCGCAGGGAAGGGGAACAACGGCTCGGCTACCTTGCCGGTGCGGAGATGCGTCATCTCGCCGGTCGGCACGTCCTTCACGATTTCAAAAAGCGCCTTCGGTTTTTCCACCGCGGTGCCGGTGAGCTTTACGCCGCCCGCCGCGGGATCATCGGTGAACGACACCTGCGAGAAAAACGCGCCGAGGTGGTAGTACTGATCCTGCGTCCAGCGCTCGAAGGGATGGTCGTGGCACTTGTTGCAGTTGAAGCGCGTTGCGAGGAAAAGGTGCGTCGTGTTCTCCATCGTCTCCGCGGGGTCGCGCAGGATCTTCCAGTAGCTTGCGGCGGGGTTCTCCTTGTTCGAGCCGGATGCCGTCACAATTTTGCGCACGAACTGATCGTAGGGCGTGTTGTCCGCGATTTCCTTGCGGATCCAGTCGCGGAAAAGCTGCACGCCCTGGCCGCCGAGGAATTTCGAGTTCACCTGCAGCAGGTCGCACCACTTGTTCGTCGCGTGCTCGATGAATCCCGGCGAGCCGATGAGCTTGTCCACGATCGCGTCGCGCTTCTGGCGCAGTGGCGAAGTGTCCGCGAGGAATGTGTGCAATTCCTCCGCGGAGGGAGGCTGGCCGGTGAGATCGAGATACACGCGGCGGAGAAAGTCCGCGTCGTCGCACACGCCAGACGGCTCGATTTTCATGCGCTGCCATTTTGCGGCGACGAGTTCGTCAATGCGGCCCCACGTCTCCGGCTGCTTCCAGGTGAAGCCGCTGCGGTCGCCCATCACCGTGAGCGTCGTGGCGGCGTAATTTCCCTCGTAACGCGCGAGCACGGGCGCCTCGCCGCGGCGCAGCGTGTTCAGCAGGCCGTTGCCCTCGGGGAGTGCGGCCGCCACGTCGCCGTTGCCGCTGTCAATGAACGCCTCGGCGGTGACATCGCGCATTTTTCCATCGGAGAAAGTCGCGACGACGCGGAACTGCTGCCGCGCGCCGGGCTCGGGCACGACGGGATTTTTCGGGAACATCTCGATGCCTTTCACGCGCGCCACACCGAGGTCGAGCCGTGCTCCGTCGGCGATCCATGCGCGCATGATTTCGTAGTATTTCTCGCCGAGCTTCGTGCGCTGTCCGCCTTCGTGCGGGACGCCGGCGGTGGACTTCAGCAGCATGAGCGAGTCGTCGGGCGAGGCCACGTTCAGCCGCCTGCCCGCGAGATCGTCCTTCAGCGAGCGCACGTCGTAGATCGGATCGTAGCCGCGCAGCGAGAGCTTGAATCCGTATTTGCCTTCCTTCGAGCCATGGCAGGTGCCGGCGTTGCACCCGAGCTTCGTCATCACAGGGTTCACGTCGCGGATGAAATCCACGCCCGCCTTTTCCGCGACGGCGGACACTTCCACCGTGGCGGATGCCCTCTGCCCGGAAAGTTCCGCGATGAGCGATGCCGTCCCATCTTTCCGGGCCTCGATGTGGCCCGATTTGGAAATCTCCGCACAGTCCCCGCCGACCCGCAGTGTCGCG
>JBDSAR010000016.1:0-2816 GCA_039922035.1 Chthoniobacteraceae bacterium | reverse complement strand
GAATTTCGCCAGCTCCTCCGCCGGCGGACGCGACTTTTTCTTCGGCGGCATCTCGTTCTGCTTCACGAGATCGAGCAAGTCCTGCCACGCGATGGCCGTCTTCGGATCGCTCAGATCGCGGCTCAGCGTATCGAGGCGAAAACCACCCTTCTGCGTGTCCGCATCGTGACAGTCGTAGCAGTGATCTTCGACAAACGCCGCGACACTCTTTGCGAAATCAGGCGATGCCGACTGTGCGGCGGCGACTGCGGCAAAGGCGAATCCGGCTGGGAGAAGGTTTTTCCAAAATGAGGAAGCGGGAGGCATGGGTGCTGAGGGGAATGTCCGCGATCGGAGTCTGGTGAAGTATTTTCTTCGCGTACCCAACTGCGGGAGTTCGGGCCGCGCCTACCGTGATTGCGCGAAAGGGCGCACACTCTTGGCGCATGGGTCGACTGCAGCTTTCGGAGCGGTGTCGAGATACACGGGTTGCGAGTGCGAGAAATGGATGCGTCCTCATGGTCTCCACCTTCATCCTCATTTCTTGGCGGGCTTCCGCAGTTCCTGAGCAACGGTCTGGTAGTAGTTCCGTCCGGTCGCGGTAATTAGTTTCTCGGCAAGATTTTCGAGAGCATCAGCTTTCAGATTACGAACTTCCTGATCGTCCGGGTTCAAAGCCAGGAGATGATCGCACAACTCGGCACACCACTGCGCGTCGCCATCCTTCATTGCGTTGGCAGCGGCGGCCCGCAGTGCGGGTTCTCCGCCAGCCAGCTTGGCCATGCGCTTTGCCGCCTCTGCCGGCGGAAGGGAAAACAGATGCGTGGGGTTTCCGTCGAACCAGCCCAGGTAACCGGAAAAGATCGACCGGACGCCCCACTCGGCGTTGCCGTAATACTCGCGCAGGTAATCCAGATCCTTCAAGTGATCGGGCAACTTCACTGAGACGACCAACTCATCCGGCGTCATGCCTCGATTGATACCCGCGATGGTCTGGTCGAAGACAGACTTGATGGCGTCGCGATAGTTTGTCAGGACTTCCACCGTCTGCTGCTCGCCGACCATTGGAGGAGTGTGACCCGGCACCACATGAGCGGGCTTTTCCTGGAGCATCGCGTCCAGGCTTTGAATCCACTTTTGGACATCGCGATAGTCGTGACCGCGAATCGCATAGAGGTTCGGCCAGGACTGGTAGAAATTGTCACCGGCAAACACCACCCGCTCCTTCGGGAACCAGACATAAAGTTCGTCGTCCGTCTCGCCGGGTGCCGCCACCAATTCGAGTTCGAGCCCGCCCACGGCAATTTTTTTCCGGCCGTCCTGAAATGTGTCCGTGGGAACGGGAGGATTTCCCAGAAACACGTTGCGATCCTTGTTGGGCGGATACACCGCAGGGGCGATCCCATTATTGATCCGCTTTTCCGGAGGCAGGAGGAATCCACCTTGTCGCGCTCCGCGGAGGCCGTTGATCTTAATGCCTCCACTCTCAAACATGTTCCCTTCTGTGTTAAAGGGAGATCGCGCGAAGATGGCAGGCGGTGTGCCGCCGTCGTTCATGAACGCCGCAGCTCCGCCGGTGTGATCCCCATGACCGTGAGTCAGAATGATTCCCTTGATGGGCAGGGGTGAGATTTTCCGGAACTCCGCCAGCACCGTCTTCGCGTCATCCGGAGACATCCCTGTATCAACAATGACCAAGCCGTCCGTGCCCACGATCATGGAGATGTTGGCGGGGCTGTATCCAGAGGCGCAATAGACTGACGGAGACACCTTCGTAATGAGCGGTTTCAGGTGCTCCGAACGCTCCTTCAACAGTTTGGTTGCCCGCGAGTCCTCTGCGTGAATCAAAGGAGCGAGAAAGGCAATGGCGAGAATGGTTGTCAGCGCTTTTTTCATATCAGTAGTGGTCTGTGTTCAGGTGGTCAGGCGTCAGGCGGAGAGCAGTTCGTTCACGTTGCCATCGCTGCCTGCGAAGGTGTCACGTTCGATGCCGAGGCGCTGGAGCATGGTCACGAAGACATTGCAGAGCGGAGTGCCTTCCTTGAACACGAGGTGCTGACCGTGCTTGAAGCCGCCGCCCGCGAGCAGCACGGGCAGGTCGCGGTTTGAATGCGAGCTGCCATTGCCGAGGCCGCTGCCGAAGAGCACCTGCGTGGTGTCGAGCAGCGAACTGCCACCGTCCTGCATTCCTTTGATTCGCGTGAGAAATTTTGCCAGTGAGCGCGTGTGCATGAGTTCGACGGCGACCAGCTTCTCGATCACCTCCGGTGCTTTTCCGTGGTGCGAGTAGCCGTGATAATCATTCGTCCGCAGGTCCCCGGTCTCGATGGGGATGCCGCCGCCCGGCAGCGCCACGGAGACGACGCGTGTGGAGTCGGTCTGCAAGGCGAGCGCGGTGAGTTCGAGCAGGAGATCGAGATTCTCGTGATAAGTCGTCGGGCGCTGCGTCACCGGCGGGATGCCGCCCGGCTTCGGCGTGTGCAGCCATTCGAGCTGACGCTGGATGCGGCGCTCCACGTCGCGCACGGAGGTCATGTATTCATCCACGCGCGTTTTGTCCTCCGCACCGAGCGCGCGCTTCAGCGCCTTCGCGTCCTCATTCACGACATCGAGCACGCTGCCGCCGAGTTTCATCGCGCGCCCTTGCGCCGCGGGATCGCGCTCCGGCGCGAACAACTGCTGGAACAGCTTCACCGGGTCCGACTCCGCAGGAAGCGGCACGCCCTTCTCGTTCCACGAGAGCGCCACATCGCTGGACGCCGCATTCGTCGCCGCGAGTTGCAACGACTCAAAGCGCGTGTCGCCTCCGAGTTGCTTCGCCGCGACCTGATCCATCG
>JBDSAR010000015.1:0-5120 GCA_039922035.1 Chthoniobacteraceae bacterium | reverse complement strand
CCGCGGATCACCGGCGATGTCACGGTGCCGTTTGCGGTCACTTTCAAAATGGCTGCCTGCGTGAGCAGTCCGCCGCGCGGCGAATCCGCGGGCAGTTTCACTCGCTGGAATTGTTCGCCCTTCACGCCCTCGATTCCGTAGTGCTCGGCGATCGGGCGATTCAGCATCAGCCAGTCGGAGCGGATGAAATTCTGGACGCTCTCATTGCGTGCGAGCATCTCGCCGAAGAACGCCTCCGTCTCGCCGACCATGGAGGTCTTCAGCACCTCGCTGAATTCCGGATACAGCCGCATGTCTGGCGAAGTGGCCTCGATGTTGCGCAGGTCGAGCCACTGCCCTGTGAAATTCTCCGTGAATGCGTGCGCCTTCGGACTGGCGAGCATGCGGTCCACCTGCGCGCGCAGCGTCGCGGGCTGCGCGAGTTTTTTTGCGGCGGCGAGAGAAAGCAATTCGTCGTCGGGCATCGTGCTCCAGAGGAAATACGAGAGCCGCGATGCGAGCGCGAAGTCATCGAGCTTGCCGGGGCGCTCGTCGAGGATCAGGAACTGCGGCGCAGTGAGCACCGCGCGGAAGCCGACCTCGATCGCATCCTCGAACGACTTGCCGGCATCGAGCACATCCGTCACGAGCTTCACGAACGCCTCCGCCTCGCCGCTCTCCAGCGGACGACGGAATGCGCGCTGTGCAAATCGCTCGATCACTTTCTGCGCCGCGTCCTTCGGCTGCTCGGGTTTCAGCGCGTAGGGCACCTTGTGATTCTTGCGCCACGCCTGCTTGTTCTGCGGCACCTCCACGAGCGGGATGTCGCCAAAGAGCCGCTTCGTCCCCGGCGTCGGCCAGCTCTCCGCGAGCGGCCCCTCGACCTCCGCCCATTGCAGCGCGAGCCCCGCGCCTTTGAACTGCGGCGCACCGATGTCGTTCACGCTTTTCCCGTCGGTGTCGTAGCCCGTGCCGGTCGGATCGAGGCGCAAATATTCGCCCGCGAGCAGCGCGACGGTCATCTCGGTCACGCGCGGCTTGTCCGGCGGGATGTCGAAATAGCCGAGGAAGCGCCGCGTGCGGTAGTTGTTCGTGTAGATGCTCATCATCACGTTGCGCCCGCCGGTCTGGTGGCCGTAGGCGGAGATGCGGATGCGGTAGCGGCCCGATTGCCTCACGGAAAATTGCTTCAGCTCCGGAGACGGATAGCCGCCGCTGAACCACACGATCGCATCCGGCAATTCCTTCAGCGACTGCCGGTGGATGTTCTTTGGGTTCTTCGGATCGGGCGTGCCGTCCGCGACCTTGAAGTGGTTTTTCACGCCCGGCTCGTCCTTGTAAAAATAGCGCTTCGGGGTCGCTTCTGCCGGCGGGCGGAAGTCCATCGCATCGGCAATCGCCGCATCCACGGACTCCAGGTATTTCTCGATGTGCAATTGCGAAATGCGGAGTCCGTCGGACACCGTGTCGAAGCCGTGCGAGGGCGTGTCGTTGGGAATGATGTGCTTCATCGGCGTCTCCACGCCGAGCAGTTCCTGCACGGTGCGCTCGAACTCCACGCGGTTCAGCCGTCGCAGCGGCACGCGGCCATCCGCGGTCTGCGCCGCCTTCTCCACCTTCACGATCCCGCCGCCAATCACTTCCAGGGCCGCGCGCTTCGCCGCCGTATCAGGGCGTGCTTTTTTCGGCGGAGGCATCTCATCCGCCAGCACGCGGTCGAACACCCTGACCCACGTCTCGCGATCCTTCTCGGAATCAAACTTCATCGGCAGCGCTTCGAGATCGAGGTCGCCTTTTTTCTCCGTGGCGTCGTGGCAGCCCGTGCAATGCTGATCGAGAAACGATTTTGCAGCATCGGTGCCACTGGCGGCCTTCGTCGCCGCATTCGCGCCGCCACTGTAGGTGAGCAGCACGGCCGCAATGGCGGTGATCAGGGCCTGACGAGTGGCGCGGCTTCTCATAGGCGGATATTCAAGCCTGCAGACCTGCTGTCAATTGGGGGTGCCGGCAAAAGGGCGTCGGGCTTATTTTTTCCGCACGTCGTAGGTGAGGAGCACATCCTGATCGCGCAGGTAGAGGCGGCCATTGGCGATGACGGGATGCGGCCAACTGTTCTTTGCGCTGCGCTCGGGCTGCTCAAAGCGGCCCGTCTCCCTGTAGCCGTCCGGCGTCGCCTCGATGAGTGCCACGATGCCTTTGCCGCTTTCGCTGCGGCAGTAAAAATGTCCATCAGCGTAGCCAATCGCACCTTTGCCGACTCCCTTTTCATTCCACTTCATGTCGCCGCTTTTGAACTCCTGGCAGACCCATCCCTTGCTGTCCGAATGGCCGTAAAGGAAGTCGCCCAGAAGGATCACCCCGCCGTGGTGATTGGCCATGTTCTTATTCGCGTAAAGTTCCTCGGTCTTAAAGCCCGTGGAGTCCTTCGTGATTTTGAAAGCGTTGCAGCCGACCCCGTAGCCGGAAGTCACATAGACTTGGTTATTGGAATAGATCGGCGTGCTGATCACGGCGGTCGCGCCTTTGCGCTCTGCACGCCAGAGGAGTTTGCCAGTCGCGCCCTCCACACCCGCGACGCTGTCGGCGGTGAGCTGGATGTATTGATGGACGCCGTTGATATCGGCGGGGACGAGTGATGAATAATGCGCGCCGTCGGTGAATTCAGTGCTCTGCCAGACCAGAGCGCCGCTCTTCTTGTCGAGCGCAACGATTGCGCCCTTCTTTCCGCCGGGCGTGAACAGGACCTTGTTGCCGTCCACGAGCGGGGACTCGGTGTAGTTCCATCCGGAGTAATGGCCGCCGAAATCGGTGAGGAGATTCTTGCGCCAGCGCTCTTTCCCCGTGGCGGCGTCGAGGCAGACGAAGTCACCGAATTGCGCGAGCGCAAAGACCGCGTCGCCATCCACGGTCGGCGTGCAGCGCGGGCCTTCGTAGTTGCCGCCGGGCTTGCCGATGATCGCGGACACCCAGAGTGGCTGGCCCGATTTTTCGTCGAAGGCCCGCACGGAACTTCCGTCCGGTCCGTCGCCCATCGTGAAGACGCGGCCATTTGCCACGGAGACGCTTGAGTAGCCGCTGCCGCATCCGGTGGTCTTCCACGCGAGTGAAGGCCCGCCAGCGGGCCATTCGGAGAGCAAATTCTTTTCCGTGCTGCTGTCGTCGCGCTTCGGGCCGCGCCATGTCGGCCAGTCGGCGGCGAAGGAAACCGAGGTGAGGGCGGCGAGGGTGATGAGGGTGCGTTTCATGAGTTTGGTGAAAGTGGAGAGGTGTGGGTAAAAAACGGCGGGGTTCTTATTCTTAGAGCGGTTCACCGAAAAACGGCCGCGACATTTGTTGAACCGCTCTAATCCTAATCTTATTCCTATTCTGAGGCTGGCCAGTGCAGGGCGTTCGGGATTAGGAATAAGAATAAGAATAGGATTAAGATTTGTGTCGGGGCGGTGACGAAGGTTTGGATGTCCTGTGTGGACAGTTGGCCCGCCTCCTGCCGTCGGCGGCTACTTATCCGATGAAGAGCGGGCGCATGTGGCGCTCGTAGATGTTCTCGGTCACGTTCTTCGCGACGATGGCCTCGTTGGCCTTCAGCAGATCCGTGTAGCGGGCGCCGGCCTTGGCCGCGAGTTTGAACGAGACGTGCAGGAGCTGGCGGATGTTGGCATTGAACTCCGGATGGCCGGGGATGTGGCGGATGGCGTTCGCGAGCTGCGCGCCCGTCCAGGCGTTCACGGTCTCGGCGCTCGGGAGTTTCGCGCGATCGATGTCAATCACGCTCGCGTAGGGCGCACACAGCTCGTCCACATGGGCGAGTGCGTAGGCGTAGATTTCCTTGCCGAGCGCGAGCCCATCGCCGCCTGCTTCGGCGAGGCCGATAATTTCCTCAAGCCACGTCGTGCCCGCCGTCTTGATGTGCAGGCCCGCGCCGAATTTCGGCAGCGTGCGGCGGATGATCGGGTAGAGCGAAAACTTGTCGCTGCCGCTGTGGACGCTCAGTTTGAGATTCGCCGGCAGGCCGTAGCGCGCGATGGCGAAGGCGATGACGGCGAGATCGTCGTGGAACTCCTTCTCGAACTGCACGAGGTCGCCGACGTAGTCCACGCCCTTGTTGAAGCGCCCCGTGAATTTCGGCGCGATGGTCTGCGCGCGGATTTTTTCGTCGGCGATGGCGGCGAGGATCACGAGCAGTTCGGGTGGAGTCTGCGGCGCGTCGGTCTCGTCCATCGAGACTTCGGCGATGAAATTATCCTCGCCCTTTTTCGCCGCGATGTGCCGGTAGATTTTTCCCGCGTCCTGAACGGCGAGGAGATACTTTGATACGATGCGCTCGATTTCGGCGCGTGTGGTCAGGAAAGGTGTCGCGATGTTTGGAATGGAGATCGTGCCGATGAGTTCCGGGTGGCGATCGGCGAATGCTTTCACGTCTTCGGCTGCAGCGGGTTTGCCGATCGAGTCGGCGACATCGAGCGTGAAAAAGTCGGAGCAGGCGAGGAAGCGCTCGACGGTTTCCAGCCGGATGTGATCCGCGTCCACATGCCAGCCATCCTTCCAGGCGAGCGCGGCGACCGCGACTTTCGCGGCGTCGAACACGCTCTGCGGCTCGGAGCCGACGAAGGTGTGCTCGCGGTTCGATTTGTTCCAGACGGGTGCGACCTGCACGCCGTTCGCGGCGAGTTTTTGGAAGGCGGCGAGCTGTGACTTTGCCTGATGCGCAAAACGGTCGCCGACGCCGAAGGAGAATTTTTCAAGGATGAGCATGAGGGAGCGGAGGCTAGCTGGCCGTGCGGTCGCGGCGCAACCTTTCCGGGCTTGCCTTGCGGCAGGCGATTTCGTCCCATGATGCCGTTGGCCGGTCACGAGTTTCTTCACGTCAGAAAAAACCGAAAACCAAACACTCCCATGGCTCCTGCAAAAAAAACCTCCCGTCGGAAAGCGCCTGCCAGACGCGCCCTCGCCCCCACCGCCACCCCGCTGCTGAAGCAAATCCGGGCGGCCTCCCATGTCGGCTTTGATCGTGTCGTGTTCGAATTCGACGGGCCGCTCCCGTCGCGGCACGATGTCTCATTCGTCCCGGAAATCCTCGGCGACGCGTCGGGCCTTCCGGTGCCGATCGTCGGGCGCGCATTGCTGAGCGTCTCATTTTCATC
>JBDSAR010000014.1:0-2085 GCA_039922035.1 Chthoniobacteraceae bacterium | reverse complement strand
TGAGGGAAAGAATTTGGGGCAACGGCGGGGAGTTTCGCTATACACCTCGGATGATCCCCCCGATTCCCTCCGCAGTGTCCCGTCGCAGCCCCGGCGTCTTCCGGGCACTGTGCGCTGCCGTTTTCATCACGGTGTCCACACATCGCGGGGTGTGCGATGCCCCGGCGGCTGCCGTGCCGCCCGAGGCGAAGCCGGAGACGCTCACGGTGCCGGTGCGGGTCCACCTCGTGCAATCGGCGGGCATCCCGGCGATGCAGACGACGCTCGCGGAATCGGACGTGCGGCGCATTTTTGGGAAGGTGAACATGGTCTGGGCGCAGGCGGGCATCCGCCTGGAGATCGAGTCCATCGTCCACACGGAGGCTGCGGCGCTTTCGCCGGAGGCGGAGAAGAAGGACGAATTCGCGCGGGTGAAATCCATGATCCCGAAGGCGAGCCTGAGCGCGACGGCGCTGAACGTCTGCTATGTGAAGGAGGTGAAGCCGAACGGATTTTTCGCGGGCGAGATCATCGTGGTGAAGGACACGGCGAGCCTGCGGGCGGTCGAAGGCGGCCTCGATGAACCGATCCCGCGCGTGACTTCGCACGAAATCGGACACGCCCTCGGTCTCGCTCACCGGCAGGACTCGATCAACCTCATGGCGTCCGGCAGGACGGGATTTTCGCTGAACGATGCGGAAATCAAGACGGCCCGCGAGAAGGCGCAGGCCTTCCAAAAAACAATACCGACGAGCCACCCATCGCCCGAAGCCACCAGATGAAAAATAAGTTTCTCCGATTCTCGATCATGCTGCTGGCTCCGCTGGCCGCAGTCCGCGCAGCCTCGCCGGCAAAACCGAACATCGTCTTCATCCTCGCCGATGATCTCGGCTGGGCGGATGTGGCATTTCACGGCGGCAACGCGCCGACGCCGAATCTCGACAAGCTCGCGAGCGAAGGACTGGAGCTGACGCAGCACTACGTTGCGCCGGTGTGCAGTCCGACGCGGAGCGCGCTGATGACCGGCCGGTGCTGGAGCCGGTTCAACGTGACGACTCCGCAAAGCCAGCGCGCGCTGCCGTGGGACACCGTCACGCTGCCGCGCGCGCTGAAATCCGCGGGCTATGACACGTGTCTCACGGGGAAGTGGCACCTCGGCTCCGTGCCCGCCGAGGGGCCGAACCATTTCGGCTTCGATCATTCCTACGGTTCGCTCGGCGGCGGCGTGAGCCCGTGGAATCACCGGTACAAGCAGGGGCCCATTTCGCAGACGTGGCATCGGGATGAAAAATTCGTGGAGGAAGCGGGCCATGCGACCGACCTCATCACGCAGGAAGCCATCACCTGGATCGAGTCGCGCGGCGGAGCGCCCTTTTTTCTGTACGTCCCATTCACCGCCGTGCATCTGCCGGTGAAGGAGCCGGCGGAATGGGTCGCGCGCGTGCCTGCGGGCATCACCGGCGATGTCGCGCGGCACTATGCGGCCTCCATCATGCACCTCGACGACTCGGCGGGGAAGATTCTCGCCGCACTGGAAAAGAAGGGCGTGCGCGACAAGACGCTCGTCGTCTTCACGAGCGACAATGGCGGCAGCACTGCGGAGAACAACGATCTGCATTACCCCGACGACCACTGCCCGAGTGGCAAACTGACGGCCAGCAACGCGCCGTGGCGCGGCCAAAAGGGCGACCTCTACGAAGGCGGCACGCGCGTGCCGGCGATCGTCTCGTGGCCCGGCCATGCGAAGCCAGGCAAGGTCGCCACGCCTGTGCAGATCACGGATTGGATGCCGACCTTCACGGCCATCGTAGGCTGGCGTGCGGAGCGTGATTTGAAATGGGACGGCACGGACATCACTGCCGTGCTGACCCGGCACGCCACGCTGCCCGAGCGCCCGCTCTATGCCGTTGCTCCAAACTGGAAATCCCGCTCGGTGCGATTTGGAAACTGGAAGCTCATCGTTCATGGTGAAAAGGGAGTGGGCCGTGTGGAGCTTTTCGATCTCGCGACCGATCCCTCCGAGGCGAAAAACCTCGCCGACGCCGAACCGGCGCGCATTGCGCAACTCACGAAGCTGATGGAAGAAATCAGCGCCCGTGACCGCGA
>JBDSAR010000013.1:0-4160 GCA_039922035.1 Chthoniobacteraceae bacterium | reverse complement strand
AAGCAAGGCGTCGCGCGCGGGCGCCCGGGCTACCGGGGCGGGGGCGGGCAGAGCAATTGGGCGTTTGAACGCAAAAACATGACCGCCTACATCCCGCTCAACACGATGTGGCTCCGCTTTCGCTCCGCGAGCGGCGAGAACAACCTTCCCGATCCGACCCTCTCCGACATCGACCTCAAAGTCACCGACCTCGCGCAGATGGACGCCGCGCTCGGACAGGCGCGAAACGTCCTGCTCACCACGCACAACGGCATCGAGGATTTCAGCTTCGCCACTCAGGAGAACAACCTCGAGACGATCAACATCGCCATCCGCAACGCGCGGATGAGCGGCGGCATTATCGCCGCGATCAGCCTCATCGCGGGCGGCATCGGCATCATGAACATCATGCTCGCGAGCATCACCGAGCGCGTGCGCGAGATCGGCATCCGCAAGGCGATCGGCGCGACATTCGCAGACGTGTTCACGCAGATCCTCGTGGAAAGCGTGGTCATCGCCATCATCGGCGGGCTCGCGGGGCTCTTCACCTCGAGCATGCTCGTGAAGCTTCTCGTCGCGATGTCGCCGACGGAGAACACACCCGTGATCACCATCGAGAGCATGCTGCTCGCGTTCGCGTTCAGCGTCGCCGTCGGCGTCCTCGCGGGACTTTTCCCCGCGGTGAAAGCGGCGAAGCTCAACCCCATCGAGGCGCTGCGCTACGGCTAGCGAGTGGTGAGTGGCGTGGCAAATTGTCGCCGCCGAAGGCAGGAGACAGGCTGATCATTGAGGCTGACGAATGACGGACGGGGCGTTTGTGCCGTTCCGATCACCACTTGCCACGCCACCCGCCACTTGCTGTCCCTAAGCCGGACGGAAAATGAAGAACACCGCGCCGACAAGGCACAGCCCGGCCCACAGGAAATTCAGCGAGAGCGGCGTGCGCATGTAGAGCACCGCGAACGGCACGAAGACCGCGAGCGTGATCACGTCCTGCATGATTTTGAGCTGCGGCAGCGTGAACGTGCCGAAGCCGATCCGGTTCGCCGGCACCTGCAATGCGTATTCAAAAAGCGCGATGCCCCAGCTCGCGAGAATCGCAATCACAAGCGGCTTCGCGCGCATCTCGCGCAGATGCGCATACCATGCGACGGTCATGAACACGTTGGAAAGGATGAGGAGGAGGATCGTTTTTGCGGCGGTCATGGTGCGGGCAAAAATGTGCCACGCGCACGGGCGCGTCACGCCGGGACTCGCTTCATCTTTTCAAAGCCGACGGACTGACGCCGACGTGCGAATCCGATCGCGGGCGTTCACGAAGCGCTTGTCGCGAATCGGCGTGAACGGCTCGCCGACGCGGGTAGGAGTCTCGACATTCCCGACTATGCACGATAGCGAGGATCTGTGACGATTACGTGCCTCCATTGCGCACAGAGCATAGAAATATCCCGTCCCGATGCGGGTAGGGAAGCCGCGTGCCCCTCGTGCGGGCAGGCGATGATTCTACCCGCACTCTCGGAGTTCCCACCCGCAAAGCCATCGTACATTTTGATCGCGAGGGACAAGGAAAAGGGGTGCAGCCTCCCAGCACAGGTGATGCTGGGCGGCTCGGTCACAGGCACTGTGGCAAATGGCGGACGATTCATCCGCAAGCTCGATCCTGGAACCTATGAAGTGAATATCGTCATCGGCGGACATGCCACCCCGCTGCCGCCGCTCGTGATCACCGAGGGGCAAAGCCGTATGACTAATCTGCGAAGCCAGAACGGCGGCTCGCCACACGCAATCGAAGGAACTCCGTGGACGGCGATCCCGACCGAATCGGTGAAGCTCATATTGGCTAACCCAAATCAAAAAGGTCTGAAGCCCAACCACGACGAAAAGCTCGTCGAGAAAGGAAAGCTGCTCGGACGCGAGTGCTTTGTGATCCTCGTGATCAATCTGCTGTTGATTGTGCAATTCCTAATGGGACCCAATTTTTTGGCTCGTGATGGTGGTCTGTTCGTCGTGAACAAGGGCGTTCCATTGATTGCCGGAGCGGTGGCCTTGGCATTTTTCGGAATCCCAGCTTTTTTTCTGGTGAATCGAGCCTTCATTAGGGGCAGCGCGGTGATCGTCATGCTGGCCGCTGGGGTGGAATTAACATACAGAGGATGCGTTTGGGCGGGGGTGCTTCCACCAACAGGCTTTTCTGTCACATCTGGCTCGAAAGCGGCCATGTGGGTTGGGTTTGTTCTGTATCTCGGCCTCTTAATTCAGAGCGCAGCGGTGCTCTTTCATAAACGGCCTGTGAACAAACCCACATAGTTCTGCCGTTTGTGGCGGGCAAGCGAGTTGAGCGATGCGCAACTTGCGCTCTCAAAAAAACGGCCTAAATCCGGCGAGCGCTCAGCGACTCGACGGCCAACTCGCGCCGGAGGGAGCTTCAATTTGCGAATTCGGAATCGTCGAACCGGGCGCAGCCACGCCCGCGGTGGCTGCGAGTTTTTGGCGGACAGTCTGCGTGAGCGCGAAGGAAGTTGCCGATGAATCCGCCAGCCCGCTGGCGCTCGCTCCGAGGATTTCCGCGAGGAGACGTTCGTGCTCGGGCGTCCACTCAGCGTGGTTGCGCGCCTCATTCTGGATGCGCGCCGCGGTCATTGCGAGGCTTTCGCTGGGGAGCGCGGAAGTAGCGAGGAGATCGCGCATTTTCCCGAGGCTGAGCCGCGCGGGGATCGTGGCGAAGACGGCCGGCCCGTCCGAACCGGGAAGCTCGGGCGGTGTGCGCGTGGTGCCGGAGCGCGCGAGGAAGCACCAGGTGCCGCCGGCAAAAAAGCCCAGCTCGGCGAAGTAGCAGCAGTCCGGCGATTGCGCGGGGATAAACACGTTGCCGGCACCCTGATCGACCTCGGTGCTGCTCTCGCCTGCGCCGCCTTCACGGAAGATGCGGAGAAAAAACCGCGCGCTGCCATGTTCACGAAAGGCGTCGGGATGCTCCTCGGGGCGGAAATCCCAATACGCGAAAAGGCAGCGCGGGTCGCGCGCGGCGAGCCACAGCCGGGCCTCGCCGTAGTTCCGTTCGATGTCCGCCGAGTCATCCGAAAGCTCCGCGGTGAGGGACTCGTGAAGCGGTGCGATCACCTCCTTTTTCGGGGCGGGAGGCGGGGGAATTTTGCTCATACAGTTGAATACGGGCGGCGCGCAAGCTAGAGACTCACCCCCTTCACGCAAATTCAAAAAATGTTCACCAAACGCGTCATTCCCTGCCTCGATGTCCACGATGGAAAGGTCACGCGCGGCGTGCAGTTTGGCCGCGCCGAGGACGGCGGGCTGCGCAATGTCGGCGACCCGGTCGAACTCGCGCAGCGCTACAATGAGCAAGGTGCAGATGAGATGGTTTTCTTCGACATCACCGCCAGCGCGCATGGCCGCACGACGATGGTGGACGTGATCGAGCGCACTGCGTCGTGCTGCTTCATGCCGCTCACCGTCGGCGGAGGCATCCGCGTCGTGGACGACATGAGCGCGATGCTGAAGGCTGGCGCGGATAAGGTGAGCATCAACTCCAGCGCCATCGCCACGCCCGATCTCATCACCGCCGGTGCGGAGAAATTCGGCAGCCAGTGCATCGTCGTCTCCATTGACTGCAAACGCACTGCGCCCGACGTCTGGAAGGTCTTTGTGAAAGGCGGACGCGAGGAGACGAAATGGAACGCGGTCGAGTGGGCAGAGGAAGCCGTGCGGCGCGGCGCAGGCGAGATCGTGCTGAACTCGATCGACGCCGACGGCACGAAGAAGGGCTACGACCTCGTGATCACGCGCCGTGTGAGCGAAGCCGTCGGCGTGCCCGTGGTCGCAAGCGGCGGCGCGGGTTCGCTCGATCACATGGCGGAAGTTTTGAGCGAGGGCCGCGCGGATGCCGTGCTCGCCGCGAGCATCTTCCACTTCGGCACCTACACCGTCGGCGACGTGAAGCGCTTCCTCGCGACGCACAATGTCCCCGTGCGGATTTGAACGTGCGCGTCCATTTCACTCCGATAAGCTCCACACGAAATGCCCACTGAACCGCTCGTCATCGCAGGCCGCACCTTCCGTTCGCGACTGCTGCTCGGCACGGGGAAATTTTCCTCGAACCGCGCGATGGCCGACGCGCTGGCGGAGAGCGGCACGGAGATCGTCACCGTCGCACTGCGCCGCGCGGA
>JBDSAR010000012.1:0-2321 GCA_039922035.1 Chthoniobacteraceae bacterium | reverse complement strand
GCAGCGGTGTGGAGATGATCGAGACGGTTGGAGTGAAGTTTGATCCGAACCTTCACGAGGCGGTGAGCCAGGAGGATGACGCGAAGATTCCCGAAGGCAGCATCATCCGGCAGTTGCGCCGCGGCTTCCGCCTGCGGGATCGCCTGCTGCGTGCCGCGATGGTCGTCGTGAGCAAGGGCGCGCCCGCAGCCTAGCGCCCAATCCGAATGTCCAAAAAACGCGACTATTACGAAATCCTCGGTGTTGCCAAAACCGCATCCGCCGAGGAACTCAAGAAGGCCTACCGCAAACTCGCAGTGAAACTGCACCCGGATAAAAATCCGGGCGACAAGCATGCGGAAGACAACTTCAAGGAACTCGGTGAGGCGTACGAGGCGCTCTCCGACGCAGACAAGCGCGCGGCGTACGATCGCTACGGCCATGCGGCGTTCGCCCAAGGCGGCGCAGCACGCGGCGGTGGGGGCGGTGGGGGCTTCCACGATCCGTTCGACATTTTCCGCGAGGTATTCGGCGGTGGAGGCGGCGGCGCTGGAGGCGGGATTTTCGAGCAATTCTTCGGAGGTGGCGGCGGAGGTGGCAAACAGGATCGCGAGAACCGGCAGCGCGGCAGCGATCTGCGCTACGACATGCAGATCACGCTCGAGGAAGCGGCCTTCGGCGCGGAGAAGGAAATCGAAGTTTCCAAGCTGAGCGCGTGCGGATCGTGCAGCGGCACGGGAGCGGAAAAGGGTTCGCGCGTCGTGACGTGCAGCACCTGCGGAGGCCGCGGCCAGGTCGTGACTTCACGCGGATTTTTCCAAGTCGCGCAGACGTGCCCGCGATGCCGCGGCACTGGCCAGACCGTCGAGAAACCGTGCGGTGAATGCCGCGGCGAAGGGCGCCTTGAGCAGGGCACGAAGATCAAATTGAAAATCCCGCCGGGCATCGAGGACGGCTCGCGACTGCGCAGTACGGGCAACGGCGAGGCCGGCATCCGCGGCGGACAGAGCGGGGACCTTTATGTCGTCATCCATGTGAAGGAGCACGAGGTCTTCGAGCGCGAGGAATCGAACCTATACTGCGATCTGCCGATCAGTTTCGCGATGGCCGCGCTCGGTGGGGAAATCAGCGTTCGCACGCTCCATGGAGACGCAACGCTGAAGGTTCCCGCGGGCACGCAGAGCGGCACGACCTTCAAGCTGCGCGGCAAAGGTATGCCCGAACTCAGCGGCGGCGATGTCGGCGATCTGCACGTACGCACCGTCATCGCCGTGCCGAAAAAACTCACATCGGAACAGAAGCACAAGCTGCAGGAGTTTGCCGACCTCCTCGGCCACGAGGTTCCGCCGCCACACAAAAGTTTCTTCGAGCGAGCCCGCGAATTTTTCCAATAGCGATGCCGCGTTTTTACATCCCCAGCCTCGCGTGGAATCCCGAGCGCCTCGCCCTCGATGCCACGGAAAGCCACCACGCCTTCGACGTGCTGCGGATGAAGGCAGGTGATCGGGCGACAGTATTCGATGGCGAAGGCCACGAAGCCGAGGTGGAACTGATGAAGCAGGGAAAGTCCGGCACCGAGCTGCGGAAAATCTCGCTTGGAAAAAGTGCTCCCCTGCCCTGCCGCATCACGCTCGCGCAGGCGGTGCCGAAGGGTAAGAACATGGAACTGATCATCGAGAAGGCGACAGAACTCGGTGTCGGCGCGATCGCGCCGCTGATGAGCGAGCGGACCATCGTGCGAGGCTCGGAGGATGATCACGTTCGCAAGCAGGCGAAGTGGCAGCGCACCGCGGTCGAGGCATGCAAGCAGTGCGGGCAGAATTTTCTTCCGCGCGTCACGCAGCCTTGCACGCCGCGCGCACTGTTTGAACGGAACGAGAAATTCGACCTCATGCTCATCGGCTCACTGCAAGGCGATGCGATCCCGCTCAAACGGGTGCTCGCGGAAACGGGTGCGAAGCGGCCGAGGAGCGTCCTCATCCTCATCGGGCCGGAAGGCGATTTCACTCCGGCGGAAGTCTCGCTCGCGAAGAGCCAGGGCTGTCGGCCCGTCACCCTCGGACCGATCATTTTGCGCACGGAGACGGCGGCGATTTACACTGTGAGCGTGCTGAATCACGAACTTCAGTCCGCCGCGCAGTGACCGCCTCCGTGCCGATGAAAACCGTGCTCGACGTGATCACCGCGACCACGGCGTTTTTTCAGAAAAGCGGCATCGAAAGCCCGCGGCTCAATATCGAGCATCTCCTCGCCCACGTGATGGGCAAGCGGCGCATGGATCTCTACATGGAATTCGATCGGCCGCTTTCCGAAAAGGAACTCGGCCCGCTGCGCGATCTCGT
>JBDSAR010000011.1:0-2697 GCA_039922035.1 Chthoniobacteraceae bacterium | reverse complement strand
ACGGGCTGAACTGCGCGACGGGCTTCCAACTTTATAAGGACGGCGTGCTCGTCATGCAGTCGCCGGACATGTGGTTCATGCGCGACACGGACGGCGACGGGAAGGCGGACTGGAAGGAGCGCATCGTGCACGGGCTCGACGCGGCGGACTCGCACCATGAGACGAATTCGATCTGCTACGAGCCGGGCGGCGCGTTGTATTTCAGCGACGGCGTTTTCCATCGCACGAATGTCGAAACGCTCAACGGGCCGGTGCGCAATGTGAACGGCGCGATTTACCGCTATGAGCCGCGCACGTCGCGGTTCTTCCGCCACGTGCCGTACGGCTTCGCGAATCCGCACGGGCGCGTTTTCGACTACTGGGGCAACGACCTCATCACCGACGCGACCGGCAATGCGAACTACTTCGGCCCGGCGTTCAGCGGGCATCTCGACACCGGCTCGCATCCGAACATGCAGCAGTTCTGGAATCGTCCGTCGCGTCCGTGCCCCGGCACCGCGATCCTGAGCAGCCGTCACTTTCCCGACGACTGGCAGGGGCAGTTCCTGAACACGAACGTGATCAGTCTGCAGTCCATCTTCCGCGCGAAAATCACCGAGGAAGGCTCGGGCATCAAAGGCGAGACACTCGAAGCGCTCGTGGACGGCGACATCGCTGCGAACCCGAACTTCCGCCCGAGCGGCGTCGCCGTGGCGCCGGATGGATCGCTCTATTTCATGGACTGGTCGCAGATGCTCATCGGCCATCTCCAGCATCATCTGCGCGACCCGAATCGCGACCACCAGCACGGGCGGATCTACCGCATCACGTTCCCCGGCCGTCCGCTGCTCGTGCCGAAAAAGATCGCGGGCGAGTCGGTGAAAAACTTGGTCGAACTTTTGCAGGAGCATGAGGACAACGTCCGCCTGCGCGCAAAGATCGAACTCGATACGCATGACACCACGACGGTCATCGCCGCCGTGCAAAAGTGGGAGAAGGCGCTCGATAAGAAGGACGCGAATTACGAGCACAACCGCCTCGAAGCGCTGTGGGTCCACCAGTGGCACAACATCGTGAATGTCGCGCTGCTCAACGATGTGCTGAAGTCGCCCGACCACCGCGCCCGCGCGCAGGCCGTGCGCGTGCTCGGCTACTGGCGC
Source organism: Chthoniobacteraceae bacterium (assembly GCA_039922035.1). Classification (GTDB taxonomy): domain Bacteria; phylum Verrucomicrobiota; class Verrucomicrobiia; order Chthoniobacterales; family Chthoniobacteraceae; genus SXWH01. Next base: position 1,558 of record JBDSAR010000011.1, on the reverse strand, counting down.
GACCGCGTGCCGAATGCGCTCGCACTTCTCAAGGTCGCAGCCGAGGACGAGAATCCGCGCGTGCGCCTCGAAGCCGTGCGCGTCGCGAGCTTCTTCAACGGTGCTGACGTGCCCGCGGCGATGGACGTGGCCTTCACGGTCCTCAAACGCGACATGGATTACTACCTCGACTATTGCTACGGCGAGACGCTGAAGCAGCTCCGTTCCATCGGCGGAGAATCCATCATGCCGACCGACCCCGCGATCCTCACGAAGATGGTGGACAAGATGTCCGACGGCGATCTGGCGAAGGCTCCGGGCAGCGAACGCGTTTACATGGCGCGTCTCGAACGCAAAGGCACCGCCGCCGATGCGCGCGACAAGGCGATCAATGAACTCGCCAAGCTCCACAACAACGGCCGCGTGTCGGAGATCGTTTCCGTGCTCGGCAAGCTCGACGCGAAAGGCGGCAGCGCCTCCGGTGCCGTGCTGGAACTCGGAAAAGTGCTCTGCCAGAGCACGCCCGAGGATCTGCGCAAGCCGAAGGTCGGAGTCGCGACCCTCGCCTCGCAGGCAAAGACCGGCCCCGTGCGCAATGCCGCGTGGGCCGCGCTCGTGATTCGCGAAGGCAAGCCGGATCCCATCTGGGCAAATGCCGGTGAAAGCCGCAGGGCCATGCTCGATTCCATTCCGCTCATCCCCGACCCGACGCTGCGCGCGAAATTCCAGCCGCTGCTCACCGCTTCGCTGAATGACGCGAAGCTCCGCAGCGCGGTGCTCAATGCGCTCCCGCTCATGGGCGCGGAGAATGCGAAGGCAAACTTCAAGACGCTCGCCACCGCGCTGCAGGACAACGGCAGCCGCACCGCCGCCGCGCGCGCCGTGATGCAGCTCCCGCGCGATTCGTGGGACAAGTCCGTGGCCGGCCCCGCCGCCGAGTCCGTGCTCGCATGGGCGAAGACCGTACCGCAGGGCAACCGCACGAAGCAGGACTTCGTCGAGACCGTGCAGACCGGCATGGAACTCGCGAGCCTGCTGCCCGCCGACAGCGCGACGAAAATCCGCAAGGAACTGCGCGGCCTCGGCGTGAGCGTGTTCGTCGTGAAGACCGTCCACGAGCAGATGCGCTACGACACCACGCGCATCGTCGTGGAGAAGGGCAAGCCGTTTGAAATCATCATCGAGAACCTCGACGCGATGCCGCACAACCTCGTCATCGTGGACTCCGGCACGCGCCAGAACGTGGCCGAGGCCGTGCAGACGCGCCGCCCCGATCAGCTCGATAAAAAAGGCCGCGCCTACGTCCCCGAAAAGGACGGTCGCGTGCATGAGGCATCAAAGCTCATCGAGCCCGGCCAGAAGGACACGATCAAGTGGACCGCGCCAAACAAGGAGGGCGAATACGACTACGTCTGCACCTTCCCCGGCCACTGGATGATCATGTGGGGCCGCATCGTGGTGACGAAGGACGTGGACGCCTACCTCGCCGCGAATCCCGACCCGACGCTGCCCGCGCCCGGAGCGCCCGCGCACAAGTAAGCTGGCAACTCCCGGTCACGGCTTCTCGCGTAAAAGTGCT
>JBDSAR010000010.1:0-11546 GCA_039922035.1 Chthoniobacteraceae bacterium | reverse complement strand
ACGTTCCATTTCCCCGAGCACCTCGTGAACGTCGTCACCAGCAGCGAGTGCGACGAGGACACGATGTGCCCCGAATACAAGGTCGTCGCCGTGGACGTGGAGCGCGTGAACGCGCCTGCGGAAAAGAAAGCCGCTCAACCAGAGATGATCGCGGCGAAGTGAGCGTGGAGCGCCGCGCGTCCCGCCGGCCACCGCATCCGCGCAGCGCCATTTTTCTCGCGCTGGGTTTTTGAAGTGCGGCTTTGCCGTTTGCATCAGTGGCCACCGGGACAGGTGGCGCTCCATTCGTGCGCCCCATGCGCCACTTGCTGCGAAGCGCCATCGCGCTTACAAGCGGTCGCGCATGAAGATTCTCCGTCACACACAGCCCGGTTTTCTCAAAGCACTCACCTCTCTCAAGCGGCACTCCGAACCGACGGATGACGTGCGCAAGACCGTCGCCACAATCATCGCAGACATCCGCAAACGCGGTGATGCCTCGCTGCTCGACTACACGACGAAGTTTGGCGGCCCGAAGCTGAAGGCGACCCAACTCGCGGTCAGCGAGAGCGCATCAGTGGATGCTCCGACACGAAAGGCGATCGCGACCTCGCACAAGAATGTCTTCGCCTTTGCAAAACAGAGCCTCCGCAAATCGTGGAGCGGTCGCAATGCGCAGGGCGCGCGCGTCGGAGAGCGGTTCGATCCGTTCCAGCGCGTCGGCGTGTATGTGCCCGGCGGCACGGCTCCGCTCGTCTCTACGGCGGTGATGACGGTCACGCTCGCTGCGGCAGCAGGCTGCCCCGAAATCGTTGCAGTGACGCCTTGCGGCAAGGACGGCGCCGTGAATGGGGCGCTGCTCTTCGCATTGGTTCACGCAGGCGCGACGGAAATTTACCGCGTCGGCGGCGCGCAGGCAGTCGCCGCGCTCGCATACGGCACGAAGACGATCCGGCCCGTGCAGAAAATTTTCGGCCCCGGCAGTCCGTGGGTTGTGGAGGCAAAGCGCCAGGTCTTCGGCCAGTGCGCGATCGATCTTCTTCCCGGCCCCAGCGAAATCCTCGTGCTCGCCGACGCGACCGCGAATGCGGCGTGGGTCGCCGCCGACTTGCTCGCGCAGGCCGAGCACGGGCACGGCAGCAGCATTGTTTTTGTCACCGACAGCGCGCGCCTCCTTACCGCGGTGGAAAAAGAAATCCGCGCGCAAGCGGCGACCCTAAGCCGCCGCGAGTATCTCACCGAGGTCCTCGATCAAAATGCCGCGCTCGTGCTTGTGAAATCCATTCGCGATGGCGTCGCCATCGCGAACGATTTCGCACCCGAGCACATCAGCATCGTCGCAAGGAATGAGGACGCGCTTGCGCGCGACATCCGGACGAGCGGCGCGATTTTCCTCGGCGGCTGGTCACCGGTCGCTGCTGGCGATTTCGTCGCCGGGCCGAGCCACACGCTGCCGACGGGCGGCGCGGGGAAAAGCTTCCCAGGGCTCATGGCCGACATGTTCCAGAGACGCACAAGCATCGTCCGCCTTGATCGCGCATCGCTCGCGAAGAGCGTGGAGACCATCGAGCAGTTCAGCCGCATCGAGGGACTCGACGCGCACGGTCGCAGCGCGCGGATTCGCTTCGAGTAATGCAAACGTTGCGGGAAAACCCGTTTCCATCTCGCGCTTTGAAACCACGCCATAGGCCGGAGGATGAACAGCACGAGATGGCCAGCCATCGGTGGATCTTCCTGCTGCCGCTGTCTTCATCTTCTATGCGCTGCCGGCTCTGCATGGATGCAACTGGAACCCGGAATATTTCGTGACGGAACACGGCATGAAAGTCCTCATGGATATCGCGAAACAGAACGAAGAGCCGCCGCTCCCCCCGATCACGATTGCGGAGGATGGGATCGTAGCCTTCACGCCCGCGTCGCGCGACCGTGGAATTTCCCCAGAAAGTCGGTGGACACAGGCCGGGGGCTGTCGGAGGGTTTCGCGAATGTTTCCGGCCCATGGACAGGGAAAAAGTTCCCTCATTGCAGGCCGGCAACGAACGCTCCCACCTTGGCGGCGGACTCAAACCATCCAGCCATTCATGAAATCCAAATTTGCGGTTCTTTTTCTCGCCGTTCTTTTGCCCGCGGGCGCGGTGCTCGCCCAAGTTACCTCCGCTCTCAAGGCCAAGGCGGCCGTTGTGCGGGCCCTTTTCATCGGCCCGAGTTCCACCTCGGTGACTCTCGGCAAAGCCAGCCTGATCATCGGCGCACTCACCCACCGTGCAGGGGTCTTAATTGGCGAGTACAAGCTCGAAGTCACCCCGTTTACCTTTAAGAGTGAGAAGGGCAGCATCGCCATGGCGGTGCCCGAGAGCGATCTCCACCGACTGGCCCAGGGCACCGCGGTGGAATTCACCGGCAAGGCCGTCACGAGCGGCACCGGCGAGACCCGCGCCGTCAACGCCAAGGCCGTCCCCGCCTCCGGCGACACCGGAACCGTCACCTTTTCCTTTCGCGTGGACTCCGGCAAACTCATCTTCAACGCGCCCTACCGCCTCGGTGACAAATAGACGCGACGGGTGCCAGCATGAACGATTTTCCCGGCCCATGGCTGGCATGGCGCGGAAAATAGACGACCGGCATCGCCTCGCAACCGCATGAGAAAAAGGGTGGCTTTCCCCGTCGGGCTGTGGCCGGCGGGGACGTCGGCGCTCCGCTAGCCCGCGGGGTGCTGGACGGCGCGGAGTTGGGTGTCGCCGACTTGCAGGCCGAGGGCTTGCTCGGCGACTCGGAGGAAGGCGCTGCTTTGATCGGTGAGGGCGACCTGGAGCTTGCCGACGCTGGCGCGCGGGGCGGCGAGCTTTTGCTGGCGGAGGAGCTTTTGCACGGCGAGGGCGGTATTTTGCGCGGAGTCCACGAGGGTGACATCGGGGCCGGCGTGGCGCTGGATGGCTTCGCGGAGGAGCGGGTAATGCGTGCAGCCGAGGACGAGGGTGTCCACGCCGTGACGTAACAATTTTTCCAGATAGCGCGCGATGATGGAGTCGGTGACGGGGTCGTCGAGCCAGCCTTCCTCGATAAGCGGGACGAGGAGCGGGCAGGGCTCGGTGAAGACGGTGACTTCGGGGTCGAGGACCTCGATGGCGCGTTCGTAGGCGCGGCTGGCGATGGTGGCGCGGGTGCCGATGACGCCGATTTTTCCGCTGCGCGTGGCCTTCACCGCGGCCTGCGCGCCGGGCTCGATGACGCCGGTGACGGGGATGCGCAGCGTCTCGCGGAGGCGCGGGACGCCGAGGGCGCTGGCGGTGTTGCAGGCGACGACGATGAGCTTCGCGCGCTCGGCGAGGAGGAGGCCGGAGAGCTCCATGCTGTAGCGCTCGATGGTGGCCTGGCTCTTGCCGCCGTAGGGGACGCGGGCGGTGTCGCCGATGTAGAAGATGCTCTCGGCGGGCAGCAGCTTCCGCAGCTCGGCGACGACCGTGAGCCCGCCGATGCCGGAATCGAACACACCGATGGGGCGCGGAGCTTCAGCAGGCGTAAGTTTGCGTACGGCAGTTTTCTTCACAGGAAAATGAGGCGCGATGAAAGCGGGCGGCTCACGCATGTGGCAAGCCTCATGACTCACGCGATCTGCGACGACGCGCCGCAGCCACTCGCGGATCAGTTCGCCACGGGCGGCTCGATCGGTTCGGGCCTTGCAGGCTCCGGCTTTGGCGGCTCGGGCTGCGCAGCGTCAGGCGCTCGAGGCGCGGGACTTGCGCGCTCGATTGTTGGGGGCTTCGGCGTCTCACGTTTCACGGTCTTGTCCGCGGGCGCCCGCTCGGGTTTGGCGTCGTCGTTGTGGACCACGGCGGGGAGTTGCTCGTTGCCGACGGCGCGGCGGTAGTTTTGGACGGCCTGCAAAATCGCCTGCGCGAGAAGTTGGCGGTAGCCCGCGGTGGCGATGTATTTCGCGTCGTAGGGACTCGTCTGGAAGCCGCCCTCAAGCAGCACTCCTGGGATGGTGATGTCGCGAATGACGACGAAGCGCGCGCGTTTGAGGCCGCGGTCGAACATGCGCGTCTTCACGACGAGCGCGGCGTGCGAGGCGGTGGCGAGCGCGATATTTTCCGCGTCGCGCACATTGCCACGGCACTCGTTGAGGTCGGAGACGGCCGGGCCGTCGGCCATCATCGAGGGCACGCCGCGCGGCGCGAGCGTGTAGGCCTCGACGCCGGTGCCGTAGCCGCCGGAATTGAAATGCATGGCGATGAAAATGCCGCGCTTGTACTGATTTGCGATCCGCGTGCGCTCGTCGAGTGAGATGAACGTGTCGTCGCTGCGCGTGAGCACGACTTTCAGGCCTGTGGCCTGCAGCAGCGCCTTTGCCCGCAGCACCACGTCGAGGGCGAACGCCTTTTCCGGCCCGTAAATGCTCATCGCGCCGGAGTCGTGGCCGCCGTGACCGGCATCGAGGACGACGGTGTCTATCGGCTCGGCGTTCTTGATCCGGCTCGGGCGCATGACGGGCTCGACGAGTTTCACGAGGTCCATGCGCGAAATGCACACCTTGCCGTCGCGCTCGATCGCCGGGTAGCTGAGGATGAACTTGAGGTTGTTGATGAAAAAATCCGGCGAACCGACGGTCGCGCGGATGCTCCGCACACCGGAGGTCGCCGAGGCCTCCCGGTCCTTCCGCCGCACGGCGCTGAGGCCGTAGAACTCCGAGATGTTGTCCATCGTGAGGTAGTCGCGTCCGTCCAACTTCACGACTGTCCAGTCCGCGCAAAATGCCGGATGGATACAGCCAAGCAGGAAGGCAAGGACGATGAGAATGCGGGACATCTGCTCGAAAGGTTTGTTCTTAACTTAGCATGAATCGTGTCCGAACGCCGCCGTTTGCGCAATGCGCGTGTTTCGGCGGTGCCGTGGAGCCAGCAGCGGGATTCGAACCCGCGACCTTTCGATTACAAATCGAGCGCTCTACCAACTGAGCTATACTGGCGTGACTGGACGGTGAACGTGGACGCGGAAAATAGCGGTTCAAGCGCGCCAATCAAGCACGACATCTGCTTTTCAGAATTGAGAATCATGTCATCGCCCAACCCACACGTCATTCCATTGCCGGGCACTGCGCAGGAGCGCACCGTGCGCTTTCCATCCCAACGCGGCGGTCTTGCCACATCAGCGCTCGCGCGCGATGACCAAACGCAGGATCTCGAAATCACCAACCTCCTGCTGCTCGATGACGACGCGGAACTGGCTGACACACTCAAGCTGCTGCTCGAGTCGAGCAACTTTGTCGTCACCACCGCGCGCAACGGCGTGGAAGGGCTGCGCGAGGTGATGGGCATGGATTTTGACGTGATCCTCTGCGACATGATGATGCCGACGATGCCCGGCGACATGTTCTATCTCGCGGTGCAAAAGGTGAAGCCGCACCTGTGCCAGCGCTTCCTCTTCGTCACGGGCAACGGCAACGATCCGCGCACGAACGACTTTCTGCAGCGCTCGGATGGCCTCGTGGTCTTCAAACCCGTGCCGAGCGACGAACTGCTCCAGATGATCTCGCTCGTGCTCCAGCGCAACGCGCGGCAGCATCACTGAGACACGCGGGCACGGATCACTCCGATCACCCCGATCACTCCGCGCCGTGCTCGGCGAGGTGGCGCTCAGCGTCGAGCGCAGCGGCGCAGCCCTGACCGGACGCGGTGATCGCCTGGCGGTAGCGGTGGTCGGCCACGTCGCCCGCGGCGAAAACACCGGGGACATTCGTCGCAGTGGTGCCGCCCTGCTGCAGCAGGTAGCCGTTCGCGTCCATCGAGAGCACGCCCTTGAACGGCGCGGTGTTCGGCGTGTGACCGATGGCGACGAAGACGCACTTCACCTCCGTCTCGCGCTCGGCGTTCGTCTTCAGATCGCGCAGCTTCACCGCCCGCATCTCGCCTTCCGCATCGGTGAGATATTCCGCGATCGTGCTGTTCCAGATCGGCTCGATCTTCGGATTTGCGAGTGTGCGCTCGGCCATGATCTTCGACGCGCGCAGCGAATCGCGGCGGTGGATGAGATACACTTTCGACGCAAAGCGCGTGAGAAATGTCGCCTCCTCGCACGCGCTGTCGCCGCCGCCGACCACGCACACGGGGACATTGCGATAAAATGCGCCGTCGCACGTCGCGCACGACGTGAGGCCGTGGCCGGTGAGTTCGCGCTCACGCTCGATGCCGAGCCATTTCGCGCTCGCGCCACTGGCGATGATAAGCGTGCGGGTGTCCATCCACTTGCCCTCGACCTGGATGCTCACGTGATGGCCGGCAGTCTTCAGCCCCGTGCAATCCGCATACTGAAAACGCGCGCCGAAGCGCTCCGCCTGCGCCTTCATGTTCATGATCAACTCGGGACCCATGATGCCTTCCTTGAAGCCGGGAAAATTCTCCACCATTGTCGTGGTCGAGAGCTGCCCGCCAGGCTCGTGGCCTTCGAGGACGAGCGGTGAAAGGTTGGCGCGGGCCGAATAAATCGCCGCGGTGAGTCCGGCGCAGCCGGTGCCGAGGATGATGACTTTTTCCATAAGGGGCGCAGAGCAAACAGCGCAGCCCCGCGCCGTGCAAGCGCGCACCGTGTTTGATTGTTGAATCGCACAGGCCGCGCGGTGGATGGTGGCGCGATGCCATTGCCCGCTCCCGCCCCACTCGCCGCACGACCGACTGTCGCTCTCGGCTGCACCGGCCTGCATTTTCCGACGGATGCCCTGCGCACGGCGTGTGAAAATGGAATCACGCCCGTTCTGATGCACCGGCTCACGGGTGAGGACGGAAGCTCGGATGACGGGCCGCGCGAAATGCTCGCGGCCACTGCAGCGGCGCTGGCAAAAGCGGGGCACGCCGGCGCGTGGGGTGCGGGTTGCACGGTCAGCAATGCGGCCGATGCGGCGGCTTTTGCGACGGCGGGATCCACGTGGTTTTCGTTCGCGCTCGGCCGAGAGATTGATTCGCGCGCCGAGTCCATGTCGCTCGATCAACTCGACGCTGCAATTGTCGCACTCGAGGACTCGGGCGGTCTCGCGGCGGACTGGCACTCGCACTACACGGACCGGGAATGGCAGCTCACCTCCGGCAGAACGCTGCGTCTCGCGGACGAGACGCTCGCGCGTGTCGCCGTGAAATATGGCCGCGCACTGGCGCACGCCGGGCAGTTGCAGCAGGTGATCCGCACGCTGTGGACCGGTCGCGGCGCTGCGCCGGACATCGAGCTTTGTTTCGCAGGGTGTCGCGATCGCTGGAGTGCGGAGGAGTTTCTTTTTCTCGTTTTGGAATCCGCGCGCTGCGGCCTCGCCCCGGTGTGCATTTCGCCATCGCTCGGCGCGGCTTGGCAGCCGGGCGCGGAATTTGACGGCGACCAAAGTGAGCTCTCAGCGACGCTTTCGCTTGCGGGCGAAATCGCGGCGCTGGCAGGGGCGCTGAAGATTGGGATTCATCACGCCTCCGGAAAGGCGAACGCCGAAGCCGCTGCACAAAGCTCACTCGGCGCACGCGCGCATCTCGATTTTGAGGAAGCCGCGTGGCTCGCGACACTCGACACGCTCGCGCACCAGCAGCCCGAACTTTTCCGCCGCTGGCTCTGCATCGCTCAGGAGGTCTTCTCTTTCGCCGCAGGCGGCATGGCGCTCACGATCACCGAGGAGGACATCCACGTGCTGCCGCAGGTGGACGACGCAGATCTCTCCGCGACGTTCCTCGCGGATGTCCGCGGACGCCAGCTCCTGCTCTTGACTTTTCCCGACGTGCTGCGCAGCGATCGCTCGCTGCGCGAGGCGGTCAGTGCGGCACGGTGACTTCAATGAGGCCGAAGCCGCCGGCCTTGCGGCGCTGGAGGATGTTCACCTTGTCGGTCTTCGCGTTCACGAAGACGACAAACGGACGGTTTGCGGCCATCTCAAGCTGGATGATCGCCTCATCCACGAAGAGCGTGCGCACTTCGAGGCGTTCAGTCTCGACGTGCTTTGCCTCGGTCTCCTCCTGAAGTTCAAAATGTTCGTCAATGTGCAGCACATGCTCGTCGAAATGCCGGGGCTGGCTCTTCCGCGGGCGGTGGCTGCGGAGCATCTTCGTCTTGTACTTGCGCATCTGCTGCGCGACCTTTGCGACGACGCCGTCGATCGCGGCATACATGTCATCGCACTCGTGGTCGGCCTCGATGGTGATGTGGTTGGCGCAATGCAGGACGATCTCCGCGCTCTGGCGGTGCTTGGTCACATCGAGGATGACGTGCGCCTCGATGATGCGCGGATAGTCGAGGTGGATGTGCTCGAGCTTCGACTTCGCGTAATCGCGAATCGCATCCGTGATGCTGATGTGACGGCCTGTGACCTTGATGGGAACGTTTACGTTGGCGGTTTGCATAGTGTTACTCTTTCGTTCGGTTTTGATGAAAATGCCATCCGTTCCTTGACCTGCACGTTTCGTGCATTGCCGGGCGCAGATGAGGATTTGCTGTTGGGGAAATCACATCGAGAAATTTTCACCGAGGTAGATGCGGCGCGCCTCGGGGTTGTTGATGAGGAAATCCTTCGTGCCCTCCATGAGCACGCGACCCTCGAAAATGAGATATGCGCGATCCACGATGCTCAGAGTTTCGCGGACATTGTGGTCGGTGATCAGAATGCCGAGCCCGAGGTCGCGCAGCCCGCTCACGATTTTCTGCACGTCCTGCACGGCGATCGGGTCCACGCCACTGAACGGCTCATCAAGCATGATGAGGCTCGGGTTCGAAACAAGCGAGCGGGCGATCGTGAGGCGGCGCTTTTCCCCGCCGGAAAGGGTGAGCGCGAGTTGCTTGCGGACGTTCGTGATGCCGAACTGCGCGAGCAGCTCGTCGCAGCGTGCCTTGCGCGCCTTGCGGCCGAGGCCGGTCGTCTCGAGGATGGCCATGATATTCTGCTCCACCGTGAGCTTGCGAAAAATGCTCTCCTCCTGCGGCAGATAGCCCATGCCCATGCGCGCGCGTTTGTGCATCGCCATGGCCGTCACGTCCGTGTCATTGAAGATCACTGTGCCGGCGTCCGGCCGCACGAGGCCGACGATCATGTAAAAGCTCGTCGTCTTCCCCGCGCCGTTCGGCCCGAGGAGGCCGACGATCTCGCCCTTGCGGCAGTTGATGTCCACGCCGTTCACGACGCGGCGGCCATCGTAGATTTTCACGAGCCCTTCCGTGCGGAGAACGGGTGCAGGCAGCGCCGGTTTCTCTGGCAGTGGTGCTGGTGCGGTGGCGACGGGCATGGCTAGCGCGGGGCTTGGTTGAGATCGGCAGAGTCCTGCAGCGTGCTGACGTGGTAGCCCTTCACATCGATTTTCCCCGCGCGATCCAGCGTGATCACGCACCCCTCCTCGCGTGCGACGATCTGCTTGCTGATGGCGCCGCCAACGCTCTCCGAAATCTGCGGCGAGCCGTAGAGGGTGAGCGTGCCCGTCTTGTTGTCGAACACCGCGCGCTTCGCCCTGCCGGTGTAACGCTGCAACTTGCCGGCGGCATCCGCCTTTTCCTGCGTGATGATCACGTTTCCTTCGGCGATCGCCTTTTCGATGCCGCTGCCCTGTCCACCGGGCGACTTTGGCTTCGGTTCGGCCTTCCCCGCAGTCTGCACGGGCGGCTTCTTCAGATTCACCGTGAGCCTGTCGCACGAGAGGCCGAACTCCGGATCCCGCACCTGCACCTCGGTCGTGAACGTGGCGAGGTGGATGCGGTTGTCGAACGTCGCGTCACGCGCGGTGATTTCCGTGGGACCCTTCGGGCGCCTGTCCGGCTTTGCCACCGGTGCCACCGGTGCAGCCACCGGGACCGTTTTCGGCGTTCCGAGTCCGCTGATGTCCAGGCCGATCCGCTCGACCGGTTCGCTGCCCCCGGTCTGTGCGGAGACGTGAAACGCCAGCGCAAGCAGAGTCGCGATGGCTGGATACAAACGGATGGCTTTCATTTTTTTTCCTCCTGGACGGGTTTGACCTCGATGGCTGGCACTTCCGGTTTCTCGTCGTCTTCACCGGCCGCGGCGCGCGCGTCGTAGATCACCATCTTCACGCCGTTGCCAAATGTCCCGGATCTTGTCTCCGTGTTGAACGTCATGCTGTTGCCGGAAATCTCGAAATCATGACGCTTGATCATCACGTGCCCCTTCGATGTCAGCTCCTTGGTCTTCGCGTTGAAGACCGAATCCGGCAGGTCGATGTCGAACTCATGCTCGCCGTTTTCCTTGAAGGTCTCGAGCCGGAGCTGCCCCAGCTTGATGTTGTCCGCGTCCACCACCTCCGCGACGCCGATTTGAAAATTCATGACCGGCTTGCCATCGGGACTGAAGATGGGAATGCGGAGGCCCTTTTGCGGCTGCCCCTTCGGCACCGGGAGGTCGAGGCGATCCTTCGCGGGAGCCACTGGCGCAGCAGGCTGGCCCGTTGCCTGCGGGGCTGCCGCCTTGTCCGGCGGGGCGGCTTTCGCGGGTTCACCGCTGTTCGCAAAAACTCCCATCATGCCGAGCCCTGCCGCGAGCGGGATGAACCGGGAATTACAAGACGAGGCCATGGATTTGAATCAGAGTTTTGAGCAGCGCCGGGATTTGTGCCAGCGGAATCTGATTCGGCCCGTCGCTCAGTGCCTTCGACGGATCCTCGTGCGTCTCGATGAAAACCCCGTCGCATCCCGCCGCGACCGCCGCTCGCGCGAGCACCGGCGCGAGGATGCCGTCGCCGCCCGTCGTGTCCCCCGCCCCGCCGGGACGCTGCACGCTGTGCGTGGCGTCGAAGATCGCGAGGCAGCCGAGTTCGCGCATCCAGTAAAGCGAGCGCATGTCGGCCACGAGATTGTTGTACCCGAAGGTCGTGCCGCGCTCGGTGAACATGAACCGCTCGCAGCCAAACGCGCGCAGCTTTTCCGCGATGTTCTTGATGTCCCAAGGCGCGAGGAACTGCCCCTTCTTCACATTCACCGCGCGCCCCGTCTCCGCCGCAGCCTGGATGAGATCCGTCTGCCGGCAGAGGAATGCGGGGATTTGCAAAAGATCGATCCACTCCGCCGCCGCGCGCGCGTCCTCGGGCGAATGCACGTCGGTCGTCACCGGCACGCCGAGTTCGCGGCCGATGTTCGCGAGGATCGTGCAGCCGTCCTTCAGCCCGATGCCGCGGTAGCTTTTTCCGCTCGTGCGGTTCGCCTTGTCGTAGCTCGCCTTGAAAATGAACTGCGCGCCGACCTCCGTGCAGATCGCCTTCAGCGCGCGCGCCATTTTCCACACGAATTCCTCCGACTCGATCACGCACGGCCCGAGCATGAACACGGGGGCCGCCCCGCCGAAGGTCACGCTGCCGAGCTGGAAATTGGGCCGTGTGCTCACCGCCCCTCCCGCTCCTTCGTCGCCTCGACGAGTGCATTCTGCAGGTGCGTGATCGCGTTGCTGATCGCGCTCTGCTCCTCGCTGCTCAGGTTGCCCTCCATTTTCGTGCGCAGCATGGAGAGGTGATCAATGAACACTTTCCCGAGTTGCAGATTCGGCGGCGGCGCACCGGCGGGCTTGCTGGGATGCTTGCCCAGCGCGAGGAGCGCCTGCTGCGTCTGCATGAGGA
>JBDSAR010000009.1:0-5123 GCA_039922035.1 Chthoniobacteraceae bacterium | reverse complement strand
GGCAGCGGCAAGGTGCTCTACATGGGCACCGATGCGGCGTGGCGCTGGCGCAAGGGCGTGGAGGACACGTATCACTATCGGTTTTGGAGCCAGGTCGTGCGGTGGATGTCGCATCAGCGGCATCTCGCGCAGTCGGACGGGATGCGGTTTTTCTACACGCCGGAAGCGCCGAAGCGCGGCGACAAAGTGCGGCTCAGCGCAACGGTGCTCGACAAGCTCGGCACGCCAATCACCGAGGGGAAAGTGACCGTCACGCTGAAAGCGCCGGGCGGCACGAGCGAGACGATCGAACTCGCGGCGGAGAATTCCGAGTGGGGTGTTTACAACGGCACGTTCTCGCCGCGCGAAGGCGGACGCTACGAGGTGGAGATCGCAAACGACACGGCGGGGCGGCACATGAAGACGCAGATCGATGTGAGCGTGCCCACTTTGGAAAAAGTCGGACTGCCCGCGAAGCTCGACGTGCTGCGCGAGATCTCGGCGCTCACGGGCGGGAAGTTTGCCACGCCCGGCGAACTCGCGCAGGTCATCAGCAGCCTGAGCCTGCTGCCGGAGCGGAAGCCGGAGGAATTGCGCTTCCGGTTGTGGTGCGATCCGTGGTGGTGCGCGGCGCTGCTCACGCTTTTTTCCACCTACTGGATCGGTCGCAAGATCGGGGGGTTGGTGTGATCCTGTGCTCACAATTTCCTGACAACTCCGCGGTTTCCATCCGCGATTTCCCCACTACACTCCCGCGAACATCCAAGCCATGAACTCGATTGCTCTGCCGGATTCACTGGTCGCGCAGCTTCACGCCTACGAGCGGAAGTTGCGGCGAATGGAGACGCTCGTCGCGGTGGCTGGCGGGCTTGCGGGGCTGCTCATCACGTATGTGCTGCTGTTTGCGTTCGACCGATTTGTGAACACGCCGGTGTGGGCGCGCGCGGTGCTCACATGCACGGGCGCGGCGCTGGCGGCGTGGTTTGCGCAGGGGTGGGCGCAGCACTGGCTTTGGGAACGGCGCGGGCCGACGCAGCTTGCGAAACTTTTGCAGAAACATTTCCGCGTGCTCGGGGATCGGCTGCAGGGTGTCATTGAACTGACACATCTCGAAGAGCTGCCGCTGAACATGTCCCCTGCCCTGCTGCGCGCGGCCATTCGCCAGGTCGCGGAGGATTCGGGGAAGCATCGCTTTGAAGACGCGGTGCCGAAGCGGCCCGCACGCCGCTGGGCGCTCGCCGGAATTTCCGTTGCGGCGCTGACTGCAGCGCCGTTTGTCTTCGCGCCGCGCGCGGCGACGAATGCGCTTGAGCGCTGGGCGAAACCTTGGGCGGGCATCGAGCGTTACACTTTCACAACGGTGGAGACGCTGCCGGATGATCTCTACATTCCGCACGGCGAGGCGTTCGAGCTGGCCGTCGGGCTGCGCAAGGACGCGGAGTGGAAGCCGGGGCACGCGACAGCGCAGATCGACAGGCAGGAAGGGCTCGCGGCGCTCGTGCTCGACTCGAAGGTGCATTTCAAATTCCCCGGCCAGACGCGCGAGGGCACGCTGAGCCTGCGTTTCGGCGACTATCTCAAGGACATCGCGGTGCATCCGCTGCACCGGCCGGAACTGAAGGAACTCGCGGCGCGCGTGACGCTGCCGGAGTATCTCGGGCATCCCGAGCTGCGCGTGCCGGTGAATGGCACGGTCGCGGATTTTCTCGCGGGGAGCAGCGTTTCGTTCGAGGGGAAAATCAGCCGTGCGGTCGGCGGTGGCGCGCTTGAGGCGGGAAAATTGAAACTCGATGCAACTGCGAATGCGGAGACTTTCACGACGCCCTCGACGGAACTCGCGCTGCTCGGAAATGAGATCGCGCTGCGCTGGACGGACGTCCACGGGCTCACGCCGGTGCAGCCTTATGCGCTGAAGCTCGGCACGGTGCAGGACGCGCCCCCGCGCGTGGACATCCAGAATCTCGACTCGCAGGAGATCGCGATTCTGCCGAGTGAGGAAGTGCGCTTCACACTCGCGGCGGCGGATGATTTTGGGCTGAAGGAAATGTGGGTGGGATGGACTGTGCGCAGCATCAACGAGAAGCCGAAGGACGCGAAGAAGAGCGAAAAAGACAGGGCCAAAGACAAGAGCAAGGACTGGGTCGCGCAGCTTTGGAACGAGTGGAAATCGCAGGCCGAGGTGAAGCCGGAGGAAACAAAACCAGCGCCCGAGCTGCCGCGCATCGCGGGCGGGCAGATGGTGCGCGAACTGAGCCGGCCGATCGTGTGGTCGCCTGCGGCGCTCGGAATTCCGCCAGATTCCGTCGTCGAACTCACCGGCTACGCGCTGGACTACCTGCCGAAGCGCGAACCCTCGACTTCGTGGAAGCTCACCATTTTCGTGCTCAGCCCGGAGAAGCAGGCGGAGCGCATCCGTGAGCGGATGGATCAGGTGCTGAAGCAACTCGACGAACGCATCCGCGACGAGGAGCGGGCCATCGAGGAAAACAAGGGCATCGCGGAGAACAAGGAGGAGCTGAAGTCGGAGAAGGCCGCGGAGGAAATCAAGCGAGTGGAGGCGGGCGAGAAGGCGAACGAGGATGCGCTCGGGAAACTTTCGGAGCAGATGGCGGAGGTGATGAAGGAGGCGCTGAAGAACAAGGATTTCCCGAGCGACACAATGGCCGAATGGAGCAAGATCGCGGAGGCGCTGAAGAAGGAGGCTGCGCCGAAAATGCAGGACGCGGCGCAGAAGATGGCGCAGGCCGCGCAATCACCGCAGCAGCGTGCGGAGGATCTGGAGAAGGCGATGAAGGACCAGCAGGAGGCGCTCGACGCGATGCGGCAGGCGGCGGGGAAGATGAAGACCACGAACGAGAATCTTTTTGCGCGGAATTTTTACAACCGGCTGCGGCTCGCGGCCTCGGTGGAGCACCAGATTTCCGACGGGCTGAAGAAGCTCGCGAAGGCGACCGTGGGGATGAAGCCGGAGGAGATCGGCGCGGGTGAGAAAAAATCATTCGATACCGTGGCCGGAAAGCAGGACGGCAATGTGAAGGACGTGGACTCGATCCAGAATGACATGACGGCATTCCTGCGCCGCATGCCGAACGAGAAATATCAGGCCGTCGTGAGCGAGATGGAGGACAAGCGCGCGGTGCCGGAACTTGGCGAGCTTGCGACTTTCGTCCGTGCAAACCTCGGGCTGAAATCGGTCGGCCGCGCGAAGGTCTGGGGCGACCAGCTCAATACGTGGGCGGAGATGATCCAGGAGGAATGCAAGTCCAAGGGCGGCGGCGGCGAGATGGACCCGGACCAGATGGAGCTGATGATCGCGCTCGTGCGGATGGCGGTCGCGGAGGACAACATCCGCGAGCAGACTGCGGAACTGGAGCGGACGAAGGAAAAGAACCCGGGCCACGCGGACGACAGCTCGAAGCTCGGCATGACGCAAAATCAGCTCAGCGGCACGGCGAAGGAAATCGAGGAGAACCCGAAGTTCGCGAAATTCATGGGTGATGTCGGGCCGCTGCTCGACCAGGTGACGTCGCTCATGCAGGAGGTCGCGGGCGAATTGCACAAGCCGGACACGAGCACGGAGACCACGTCCACGCAGGGTGTGATCATCGAGATGCTCGTGCCGCCGGACAAGAAGGGCGGCAGCCCGAGCCAGTCGCCGCAGATGGCGCAGATGCAGCAGCAGATGCAGAAAATGATGCAGCAGATGACAAAGAGCCGCACGGCGGGCGGGAACAATTCGAAGAACCCGAGCGCGCTTGAGGGAACGCCGGCCGAGGGCTCGACCGCGAAGGACAAGTCGAACACGCGCACCGTGGAGAAGAGCGGCGGCGCGGCGAATGCGGGCGAGTGGCCGGAGGAATTCCGCGAGGCGTTGCAGGCGTATTTCCAGGCGCTCGAGGAGCGGAAGAAATGAGGGCACTGCGCAGAATCCGCATTGCGGCGTGCATGCTGCCGGTGCTTTTTTTCGCACCCGCGACTCTGCGTGCGCAGACGACGGATTTCCAAGTGTACCGCGGGACGCAGGTGCCGCCGGAGGTCGAGCGCATCTACGAGAAGGGGCTGAAGTTTTTGTCGTCCGCGCAGAATGCGGATGGATCGTTTCCGGGGCAGTATGGGACGGAGCCGGGTGTCGTGGGGCTGGCGCTGATGACGATGCTCGCGCACGGCGACGATCCGAACCACGGGCCGTTTTCCAAGACGATCAAAGGCTGCATTGATTTCATCCTCAAGCAGCGCCACGAGGAAAACGGCTACATCGGCAGCTCGATGTACAACCACGGCTTTGCCACGCTGGCGCTCGCGGAATCGTACGGCACGGTGGCGGATGACCGCATCGCGCCGGCGCTGAAGAAGGCGGTCGAACTGATCCTGACTTCGCAGGATAAGAACAAGTTCAAGGCGTGGCGCTACTCGCCCGATGCGCAGGATGCGGATTCGACGGTGAGCGGCGCGTGCTTTGTCGCGCTGATCGCGGCGCGCAATGCGGGGCTGAAGGTGCCGGACAAGAACATCGAGGACGCGCTGAAATTTTACACCGACTGCCAGAACGTCGGCGACGGCGGCATCGGCTACATGCCTCGGAGCGGCTCGCACGGCGGGGCGACGACGGCGATCGGCGTGGCGGCGTACGCGTACGCGAGGAAGAAGGACGCGCCGACTTTTTCGAAGGCGCTCAAGGCGATGAAGAACGGCGACGACGGCAACGGCGGCGGGTATCCGTTTTACTACGACTACTACGCAGCGCAGGGATTTTTCCAGGGCGATTTCAAGGCGTGGCAGGCCTGGAACGAGCGGCAGGTGAAGCGCCTCACGGAAACGCAGAACGATGACGGGAGCTGGGATGCGGGCCTCGGCCCCGGCACCTGCACGGCGCTCGCGCTGCTCTCCATCGCGCTGAACTACCGCTACCTCCCAATCTACGAACGCTGATGAAATCCCGCGCACTGCTCTCCGCGACTCTGGCTGCGCTTGCCGCCTTTGCTTTCGCACCGTGCCGCGCGGAGCGCGTCGTCGCGGCGGAGTTCGTGCAGTTTGGCGACCTCGACATATTCGACAACGGCGCGGTCGAGGAGGCCGAGGGCGTGCAGATCGTGAATGGCCGCGTCGTGCTCGTGGGGAGCGCCACGAAGAAACCCGATAAGCCC
>JBDSAR010000008.1:0-9417 GCA_039922035.1 Chthoniobacteraceae bacterium | reverse complement strand
CTTTCAGCAACTGCACACCATCCGCGACGACGTAGCCGTCGGTGTCCTTGTTCGAAAGCCTGATCATGACGTCATCACCGCGTCTGAGCGCGAATTTTCCGAGCGACGCCACACCGGATTTCTCACGCTGATTCACTTTGGAAGGCGCGGTTGCCAGCTTGCGATCGCTATTCGAGACCTCGACCGGGACGTTCGTCGCACGGTTCGCATTTGGCGGAAAGTGAAGGACGATGTCGTAAACTCCATCGTCGGGGATCCGGACGCTCCACGTCAGACTCAGTTTTCCCTTTTCCCCATTCTGATCGTGGATGTAGCCCGTGCCGATGTGCTGCGAACCGTTGATGCTTCCCTCGGTCCACTCGCCTTCGCGCTTCGCGTCCGCATCATCGAGCACGAGGCCAGGGAGCTTCGGCGCGGCCTCACCGCGGCCACTGCCGAGGCCGGTCCATTCGAGCATCTGCCCGTCCTTCAGCAATTGCTCGCGAAGCTGCGGATAGGCGACCTTTTGCACGGGGACGCCCGCATCAATCGCGATGCACGCGGCGGTGGCGGAGCTCTGGCCCATGATCATGAAGACGGGCTCCATGCGGATGCTGCCATAGGCGACGTGCGTGGCGCTGAGGCACACCGGGACGAAAAGATTTTCACACTCGGCCTGCTTCGGCACGATGCTGCGATAGCTGATGGGGTAAGGCTTCACGCCGATCTGCACGTCGCCTTCGTTCTCCACGTGGCCGTCGCGCACGATGCGGCGGCAATTGTGCGAATCCATGTTGTAGGCGCCGAGGCCGACGGCGTCCTCGAATTTCTCCAACTGCCGGCACACCCGCTCGGACATGACATAGTCGCTCAACATGCGGCGCGATTCACGCACATACATGGCATGCGGCCAGCCGCCGGTGTCGAGGAACTCATCCTTCGGAAAACCCCACGACCCCATCTCGCGCCGCATCTCCTCCGGCACGCGCGGGTCGTTTGCGAGGAAGGTGAGGAAGCCGCGGATATAGTTCTCATGCTCCTTCCAGATCGTCTCGCGCGTCGCATAGTCGCCGTCCGGATAGCTGTAATTCTTCCCGATGCAGTCGGTGGAAAATGCGCCGTTGTTGTTGATGTCCGTCTTCTCCGGCGTGACCATGTCGATCTTCAAAAACATGCCGAGCGTGGCTTTCTTGCCGCCGGTTTTCAGCGCGTCAAAATAGCGGCCGAGAAGTTCGTATTGCTTCGCATCGTAGCCAGGCGGCGGCTCGATGGGGCGGCGGTTCTCCGGGTTCTTCGTGAGGCAGAGGCGGAAATTGTAAGCCTGCACACTCGCGTCGCCCGCGCCGGGCGTGCCGAGCGGCTCGGCGGAAATGAACGGCAGCAGGCCGGACTTCGGATCGCCGGGCGCGACGTACGGATCCACCGGCACGATGAACTGATGCTTCGGTGTCGTCCCGCGGATGCCGTTGATCGTCTCGTCAAAACGCACATTAGCCTCGCGCCCGACCATATATTTGACGCCCGCCTTGGCCATCAGGTCGCCCTCGTAGGTCGCATCAATGAACATTTTCCCGCGATAGACCGCCCCGTCTTCCATCGTGATCTCGGTGATGCGCGCGCCATCCATTTTCACATGAGCCAGACGCTGGCGGAACTTCACGGGCACCTTCGATTCGTCGAGCAGCGCACGCAGTTCACGCTCGGCCACGGACGGCTCGAAGAACCACGCCTCCGGCTTCCCGTAGTGCTGGCCGAGGCGCTTGTAAAAATCACGCGAGAACCCGCCGATGGCCGCCTTGTTCCCGATGTCCGTCCAGCCCAGCCCGCCCGACGTGAGTCCGCCGATGTGCGTCCCGAATTCCGCGACGACCACTTTTTTCCCCAGCCGTGCAGAAGTGCATGCCGCGGAGACACCGGCGGCGGTCCCGCCATACACGACGACGTCCGCGACAATGGTCTCCGCGGAGACGCGAACAATGAGGCAAAACAGCAGGGATAAAATCAGGGGGTTCATGCTGCAGCGTGAACAGGCCCACGATGGTGCTGCGAGCGGAAAAATCACACGGCCCGTTCGATCGCACTTTCCGCCATCTGCATCTGGGGAAATTCCATTCTCTTTGGCTTGCGATCAGGAGCCTTCATTGCTTAGGATAACCGAGGTTTCTTCACTCGATATGGCCAAACTTCGCACTTCTCGCCCGCACGTCACACCTATCGTCCCAGACGGCGACGGTCCCTCCTCAGACAGCGGCGACTCTTCCTCTTCCGACAATCCGAGTTCTTCCTCCTCGGATAGCGGCGACTCTTCCTCTTCCGACAATCCGAGTTCTTCCTCTTCGGATAGCGGTGACTCTTCCTCTTCCGACAATCCCAGCTCCTCCTCCTCGGACAGCGGCGACTCGTCCTCCTCCGACAATCCCAGCTCCTCCTCCTCGGACAGCGGCGACTCCTCCTCTTCCGACAGCCCAAGCTCTTCCTCTTCGGACAGCGGTGACTCGTCCTCTTCCGACAATCCCGGCTCCTCCTCCTCGGACAGCGGCGACTTTACCAGCAGTCGGCTTCCTTCCGCTGCGCCCTACTTTTCCCCCTCGAAAAGCTTCTCGAGGTTGCCGTAGCCGGCTTCCTTGAGCTTCGCCTTCGGGATGAATTTCAGCGCGGCGCTATTGATGCAATAGCGGAGGCCGGTCGGCTTCGGGCCGTCTTCGAAGACGTGGCCGAGGTGCGCGTTGCTCGTCTTCGCGCGGACTTCCACGCGCACCATGCCGTGCGAGACATCGCGCTTCTCGACGATCTCATTTTTGTCCAGCGGCTCGAAAAAGCTCGGCCAGCCGCTGCCGGAATCAAACTTGTGCCGGCTCGCGAAGAGCGGCTTGCCGCTGATCACGTCCACATACACGCCGGACTCGTGGTTGTTCCAATACTTGTTCTCAAACGGCCGCTCGGTGCCGCCCATGATGCAGACGTTGTAGGCTTCCTTGTCGAGGTGCTTGGCGAGTTCCTCCTTGCTGGCTTTGCTCAGGTCTTTTGGCGGGGTGTCGTTCACGGGTTTGGCTTTGTCTTCGGCGTTGCAGCCGCACACGGCGAGGGCGAGGGCGGCGAAAATGGTGAGGGAGGCGGTTTTCATGTTCGGTTCTGAATCATCGTGCATTTTTCCTGCGCGTCAATTCCAGCGCCGCACATGCGGCTCAGTTCAGACGCCGCGCGCGGCTGAGCGGATCACTTTCCTCCAGCCGGATCCGCGCGCGCACTTTGCGCAGACCGTAGCGGGCGCCGAGTCCGCCGACTGCGAGCAGTGGGAGCGCGAGGAATTGGCCGCGCATCAGGAACTGCGAGAAGATCAGCAAGCCGATCAGGCTGCCGAGCCACAGGCCGACGCTCGCGCGGCCGACCCAAGCGCGTTCGCGGGGGCCGTGCGAGCGGATCATTTCCCACCATGTGAAAACGGCCCACGGAATGGCTCCGATGATGAAGATGAAAAAAATGATGCGCTGCATCTCGGCGCAACATAGCGGGCATGCGGCGCGCGCCAAGTGCGCACATGCGATCGAACTTCCCGTTTGATCTTCACGGATGTTCCAAACATACAGGCCGGTCGCAAATCCGCCGGAACCCCGGCGCCGCGCATCAACTTCAGAAACATGTCCCATTCAGAAATCCCGGGCGGCGTCACAGCCGCGCAAGGCTTCCAGGCCGGCAGCATCTACTGCGGCATCAAGGCGGCGAACAGGAACAGCCCGGACATCGCGCTCATCGTCTCGAACACGAAGGCCGTCGCCGCAGGGACATTCACGACGAACAGGGTGAAAGCCGCGCCGGTGCGAGTCTCGCGGATCCACATGCGCTCGCCGGACGTGCGGGCCATCGTGGCGAATTCCGGCAACGCGAACGCCTGCACCGGCGTGCCGGGGCTCCAGAATGCGAAGCGCATGTGCGCCGCGACTGCGGAGGCGCTCGATCTCCGCGATTCGCAGGTGATGGTGTGCTCGACGGGCCGCATCGGCGTGCAGCTCCCCATCGAGAAAATGGAGGCCACACTCGCGAGTTCCCCGCAGTGCCTCAGCCTGAACGGCAGCGCCGCGGCTGCACGCGCGATCATGACCAGCGATACTTTTCCGAAGGAATTCGCCGTCGAGTTTTCCGCAAATGGGAAAAAGGTCCGGATCGGCGGAATCGCGAAGGGCGCCGGCATGATCGATCCGAACATGGCGACGATGCTGTGCTTCATCACGACGGATGCGAACATCAGCCGCGCGACGCTGCAAAAGGCGCTGAGCGTTTCCGTCGAACAATCCTTCAACCGCATCACGATTGACGGCGACATGAGCACGAACGACACCGTGATCGCGCTCGCAAATGGCGCGGCGGAAAACAAGCCGCTCAAATACGGCTCGAAGGAATTCAAGGCATTCCAAGCCGGGCTCGACGATGTGACGCGCGAACTTGCGTGGATGATCGTGAAGGACGGCGAAGGCGTGACGAAATTCGTCGAGGTGCATGTGCATGGCGCGGCCTCGCTCGCGGATGCGCGTCGTGCTTCGGAGGCGATCGCCAACAGCACGCTCGTGAAATGCGCATGGTTCGGCCAGGACCCGAATTGGGGCCGCATCATGGACGCGGTCGGCTACTCCGGCGCAAAGATGCGCGAGGAACTCGTGGACATTTACTACGACGGTGCCCTCGCCGTGAAAGGCGGCATGCTCGCAAAGACGCCGTTCGACAAGCTGCGCGAAATCGTGAGGCAGAAGCGCTTCACCGTCTGCGTGGATCTGAACCTCGGGCGCAGCGAGCACATCGTGTACACGACCGACTTCACGCAGGATTATGTGAAGCTGAACATGGGCGACGGCACCGGCGGCTAGGGCGCATCGCGAGAATTGTTCCGCACAGCATATGTCCGTCTCCGTCCAATCCCGCGTCGAGTCACTCATCGAGGCGCTCCCCTACATCCAGCAATTCCGCGGCAAGCTCTTCGTGATCAAATACGGCGGCAGCGCGATGGAGGACGACGCCGTGGTGGACCGGCTGCTGCGCGACATCGTCTTCCTCGAGGCGGTCGGCATCAACCCGGTCGTCATCCACGGCGGCGGCAAGGCGATTTCGCAGCGCATGCGCGATGCCGGGCAAAAGCCGCGCTTCGTGAACGGCCTGCGCGTCACGGATGCCGAGGCGATCTCCATCGTCGAGAGCGTGCTCGATGGCGTCATCAATGCCGACATCGCCGCGCGCATCGTGAAATTTGGCGGCCGCGCCGAGGGCATCCACGGCAAGACCGTGCTCGTCGGAAAGAAGCTGCCGCTGCAAAGCGAAGGCTCGGAAAAAGTGGACCTCGGCTTTGTCGGCGAAGTCGTGGACGTGCAGATCGGACCGATCGAAAATGCGGTGCATCGCGAAGTCGTGCCCGTCATCAGTCCGCTCGCGCGCGACGCGGACGGCGTTGTGTACAACATCAATGCCGACATCGCCGCAGCAGGCGTCGCAGGCCGGCTGAAGGCGGCGAAAATGATCTACGTGAGCGACGTGCCCGGCCTCATGCGCGATCCGAAAAGCATCGAGTCCCTCATCCCGAGCGTCACGCTTGCGCAAATTGAAAAGCTCATCGCCGACGGCGTGATCACCGGCGGGATGATTCCGAAGGTCGAGAGCGCCGCAAGCGCGCTCCGGCGGGGCGTGGAAAAGGTGCATTTCATTGACGGACGCACGCCGCATGCGCTGCTGGTCGAGATTTTCAGCAACAAGGGCATCGGCACCGAGATCACGGCGTAAGGTGGAACGCCGCCCGTCCTCGGCGGCCTCATCGCTCCGCGCGGAACGCCCAACTTTCACACGCCCGGAACTGAAGGGCGGCTGCGCCGTTTGTTTTCGTGGCCGGCGGGACGCGCGGCGCTCCATGCGCTCGGCTACTCGTGAAACTCCGCGATTTTTTCGACCACGTAGTCCACCTGCTCCGCGGCAAGCTCGGGATAGATCGGCAGTGCGAGTGATTCACGCGACGCACGCTCACTCTCGGGAAAATCTCCATCGCGATAGCCGAGTTCGCGGAAGCATTCCTGCATGTGCAGCGGCAGCGGATAGTAAATCTCGGAGCCGATCCCCGCATCGTTGATGTGCTTCTTCAGTGCATCGCGGCGCGTCGAGCGGATGATGAACTGATTGTAGATGTGATGATTTTCCGTGCCGGTGCCGCTCCACGGCTCGACGGGCAGGCCGAGCACCTTGTCGAGTCCGTGCGCGGCGAAACCCTCGCGGTAACGCGCTGCGTTTTTCCGCCGGCCAGCGCCCCATTCGTCGAGATGCGGGAGCTTCACCGAGAGCACCGCGCTCTGGATCGCATCGATGCGGAAATTGCCGCCGATCCATTTGTGAAAATAACGCGGTTCCATGCCGTGATTGCGCAGCGCGCGGATTTTGGCGGCGAGCGCATCGTCCGCGCACGTGACCATGCCGGCGTCGCCGAATGCTCCGAGATTCTTCGTCGGGTAAAATGAGAACCATCCGGCCTCGCCGATGGCTCCCGCTCCGCCGAGCGGATGCCGCGCACCGAGCGCTTGCGCAGCGTCCTCGAGCACAGGAACGCCATTCATTTTCCCAAGCGCGAGGACCGCCACCATGTCTGCGCAGCAGCCAAAGAGGTGGACCGGGATGATTGCCTTCGCGCCGGGATTTTTCCGGAGCGCTTCTTCGAGCGCGGCCGGCGAGATATTGAAAGTCGCGGGATCGATATCCACGAACACGGGTCGTGCGCCGAGTCGGCTCACGCAGCCCGCAGTCGCGAAAAATGTGTAGGGCGTCGTGATGACGACATCGCCCGGCCCGATGCCGAGCGCCATGAGCAGGACGAGCTGCGCATCGGTGCCGGACGAGACCCCGATGCAATGCTTCGCGCCGCAGTACGCGGCGACCGCGCGTTCAAGCGCCTCGGTTTTCGGGCCGAGCACGAGCGCCTGACTGTCGCAGACGGCCTCGATTTCGGCCATGATGCGTGCCTTGAGCGGTGCGTATTGCGCACGGAGATCGAGAAGTGGAACCTGCATTCCCTCAGCATGTGGAACGCGCCGCGCGCGCGTCGAGGCGGTTTTCTTCCCGCGGCGAAAATCGCGAGTTGCCCACGAACATTCGGCAAAAAAGAAACGACCCGGTCAGCTCACCATGGAGCTGCCGGGTCGCAAGCTTGTCGCTCGGATTTCGGCCTAACCTTGCTTCCAGTCGAGCACGCCCTTCCGGATCGCATACACGTAGCCAACCGTCACCAGCGCCAGGAAGCCGGCCATGCTCCAAAAGATTGTCGAGCCATGCGCCTTCAGCATCGCCGTGAAATTCACGGCCCACGGATACAGGAACACCACCTCGATATCGAAGAGAATGAACAGCATCGCCACGAGGTAGAATTTTACCGTGAAGCGCGGCTGTGCCCCGCCCTGCGGCAGCATGCCGCACTCGTAGGCGGAATCCTTCATCGCAGTGCGCTTCGCCGACTTGCCGAGAATGACGCTGATCAAAAGCGCTGAGATGCCGAAACCGAGGACGATCCCGACTTGCAGCAGAATGGGCAGAAAATCCTTCACCTCTTAGATGGCGGGGGTGACGTTTGTCTGGAGCGTGGCGAGCTGCTTGGCCAGTCCCTTGTAGCTCTTCTTCCCGTCCTTGCCGACGGTGATTTTCACCATGCCGCGTCCGACGAGGCTCTGGAGCTTTTCGTAAGACCGCAGGCGCAGCATTTCTTCGCCGCCGCTCGCGGCGTTGCGCGCCTTCAGGTTTTCATGCACGACATCGAAAAGATCTTTGAACTCGTAGGAGGTTTTTCCCGACAACACGGCGGCGAGTTCTTCTGTCACCAAGTCTGGGAGACGACGGCTAAAAGCAGGTTTTTTCGTGATAGACATAGGGAACGTCGGTATAGCACAAAACTGCCCGCAAACGAGGGAAATCTTCCTGACTGTAACGTCATACGCTATCCTTCTTGAACGCTGGATTTTATAAAATCCGCGCCCGCTGGTAGCTCTGAACAAGGGACTTACGGTTCCTCGATCCGGCCAGTCGCCCTCAGTCCGCGTTCGCTGAGTTCGAATACCTCCAGACTCACCTTCGCCGCAGGGCTGCTCCATGCCTCCAGAATGATCGGCGCATACTCGGCAAAATCCACGGCAACACCTGGGAATATGAGCACGGTCTGCCGGTTCGGGATCACCACCATCACCTTAGGGCCAAGGATGTCCTCGAACTGCTTCCGAAACTCCGGCGCAAAGGCCGTCACACACACGGGGAGCTTTTCCGAGCGCAGCACGGCATACTCCACGACGTTCTTCGTGTTTCGCACCCACTCCACTTTCACATGCCGCAGCCACTCGGATGCAATGTGCGCCGTGACCTTTCGCACCGCTTCCTCGTCCAGACCGGCCGCACTCCACGCGGCGACGGTCGGAAATTCCACGCCCGCCTCACCCAGCCTCGCCGGCGCGAGCACCGTATTTTTTGCGCCGCTGAACGGAAAGGAAACCTCATGCTGCATGAAGCGCGGCTCCGGCAGAAAAAACCAGTCGTTCGCCAGGCCCTTGCCAGCGAACAGCAGCACGACCGCCAGCATGAGCAGCACGCGAATCGCTTCCCGATTCCGCCGCAGCCTGCTACCGCTCCGCACATGATCACGCACCTCTCCGGCACGCTCACCGAAGCGCTTCCCACGCATATTGTCCTCGATGTCGGCGGCGTTGGTTATCACGTGCTCATTCCTCTTTCGAGCTACGACAAGCTCCCGCTCGCAGGCGCGCAACTCAAAATCCTCACCCACCTCGCGATTCGCGAAGATGCACATGTGCTCTACGGCTTCATGTCCGCCGCCGAACGCGACCTTTTCCGACTGCTCGTGAACCACGTGAGCGGCATCGGCCCCAAGACCGCGCTCGATGTGCTGAGCGGCACCACGGTTTCGAGTTTCAAAGCGTGCGTCGTCGCTGGCGACGTGGCCGCTCTTTCGAGGACGAAAGGCATCGGCAAAAAAACCGCCGAGCGGATCATCGTGGAACTGAAGGACAAAGTCGGCATCGCCGCCGCATGGGAGGCCGCCAGCGGCGCACACGCGCCCTCGCCTGAGGAGACAAAGATCAACGACGCCGTGCTCGCGCTCATCGCTCTCGGATACAAGCAGGTGGATGCGCACAAGGCTGTGAAACAAGCCGCATCGAAAACGCCGGATGCAGCAGTGGAATCGCTCGTCACCGCAGGGCTGAAGCTCCTTTTGTAGCCGCCAGCGGAAGGAGGCAGGCACGCCAACGTGCAAAGGACAAAAGTGTCCGCGTCACCCTGGCAGCACTTCGTGCAATCCCTTCCAGAGCGCTTCGACAGCCTGCGCGATCTGCTCCTCGTTCATGCAATAAGGAGGCATCAGCACCAACACATCGCCGACGCACCGCGTGATCAATCCATGCGCGCGCGCCGCCTCGC
>JBDSAR010000007.1:0-5144 GCA_039922035.1 Chthoniobacteraceae bacterium | reverse complement strand
GGAACATCACGCCATTGCTCCTCGCGGCGGCAGAACTCGATCGGGAGCATCCGTTTCTGAAAGTGCTCGATTTCGCCATCGGCCCGGACCCTGAGAATCCAAGTGGCAGGATCGCATCGCTCAATCTTACAAGCCTGATGCAGAAGTAGCCCGCTTCCGGAGCTGGCGAGCCTGGGATGTGAAGCGCGGAATGCGCCGGCGACTTTGCCCGACGATCATCCGCCGGCTACCGTACCGCCTCGACGAAGCTCGACACCTGATATCCGGCACTTCCGTCTGCACCGAGTCTTGTGAGCGCCTCGTCGTAATGAACGTTGGCACCGCCGCTGATGTTCATCGTCTTGCCGATGATTGCACCGCTCATGCTGGCGCTGCCGGAGACCGTGAAGGCTGCGCCCGGCGCATTGATCCCCCCGATGAATGTGCCGCTGCCGGAAACGGTGACCTTCTGGTTTACGCCCACGGCTGGAGTGACGACGTTGATGATGTTATTGGCGGCACGGTTGCTCAGGTTGTTGAATGACGAACCGGAAACAGTGACATCACCCTCAATGTGATAAGTCACGTGGACGCCTGCCTGCTGTTGTATGTAACCGCTGCCGGATGTCGTGAAATCTCCAGTGACCCATACCTCAATGTAGCTCTCTGCGCCGACTGCGTGGGGAGCCATGGTCAGCACCTTGCCGCCGGGGACGCTCACGGAACTGACCTTGTAGCGCGCGGGCGAAGATTGTGTCCCGCCGGTGAGAGTGGTGGTATTGGTGATATTCGTGGGCGTCGGGTTGAAAGTGGTCCAATAGTTCGGATTGGCCACATCTCCCGGAGAGAGCACCGGCAACACCGGGTCGCTGAACGGGGTCGAAATCGTGCCCTGGACGTTCGCCGTGCCCGTGGGCGCCGCGCCGCTGTATTTCAAATCGCCGTAGATGAAGGTACTTCCAACATTAGTGGCTCCCTCGGTGTCGTTGAGGCCCACGTTGCCTCCCGATTGGCGCTTGGCGACGTCGTAGAGACCGGCGGTGGATTTCGTCGAATCTTCGGAATCAAAACTGTCCACCCAGCCGCCACTCATGGTGAATCTTTTGTTCATCAGGATTGCGCGCTTGAATGGCAGCGCGGATGTCGGTTCCGCGAGAATCTCGATCGTCCGGATCGCACGGGGCGTCGTGCTGACGCTGGCACCGGTCGAGCGATCCACCTGCAGGCTCAGCTTGCGGAGCATGACGTCTTGGGAATCCACCCCAGCGACCGCTCCGCCGGAGAGGTCGGCGAGGCCTCTGGACCGGATGCGAATCCAATCCGTGCCGGACATGGAAATCCTATCCACGGAGACCTCGGCACTGATCGGTCCCGTCGCGGGCACGCCGGTGGAGAGGATGAAGGTTTTCGTCACCGGAGCGGCACCCGACACGCCGGGAGCGGCAGGCCAGCCGTCGGCGGTCCAGGTGCTTTTCTGCGCGCTCATCAGCGCCAGCTCTGCTCCCGCCTCCGCCGCGTGGGCAGCCTGCGACCAGCGTGAGGACTGGTAGCTGGTGCGGAAGCGGTTTCCCGCCTCGATGAGAGCGGTGCCGATAATCATCGAGGTCAGCGCGAGGACGGCGAGCGTCGCCACGATCGCCGAACCGGAATTGCGCACCGCGACAGGAGGAAGAGGTTTCATTTTCAAGATCGTCTGGTTCACGGGCGAAGGTCTGCGCGGCACACGCAGAGGATGTCCACTTGGCGGCTCAATGTCCGAGTGGTGCCGCCCCGCATCGGCTGGTTGAAGATTACGCGGCTTCGGATGGCGGAGCTGGTCTCTCTGTCGAACGAAAGCACAAATGCGCCCGCGGCACTGGCCACCGTCCGTGCAGTGCCCGACTCGTCGCGGATCACGGCGCCGCCGGAGGTGAAATAGCGAACGGTCAGGGCGCTCCCGTAAGTGACGCCGCCTGCCGTGAGCGTCGGTGTGCTCGTGACCTTCGGGCCGATCGCATTGTCTTCCTCCCGCGTGTCGGCATAGTAGTCGGGGATGGTCAGCCGCAGTTCGTTCCCAAATATCGAGGTTCCGGTGACCAGCGTTGCGCCGTTGTAGATCTGGACCGCCGTCGCGCGCCGGATGTCCCGCTTGAGGTAGTCGAGCACCCGCATCTGGTCGTTCTGACGCGTGGCATACGCGGTCGTGTTCATCCCCGTGAAAGTCAGCGACAGCCAGATCCTCAGCACCAAGGCCATGAAGACCCCGGCAACGGCCATGCCGATGACCAGCTCCGTAAGTGTGAAGGCGGCACGCCGCCGGCTGGTCCTATGGGCGTACACTCTTTGAAATTCCTCCTCTTGAAATCACCGTCACCAGACTGCGCGTCTGTACCCGTAAAGATCGGCGGCCTGTCCACGTCAGCGTGGCCACGACCTTCAGTGCGCTGGCCGCATTCAATGCGGTGCCGCTGGAAAGCGTCGTCGTCGGTGCCGACATGCCGTTCCACGTGGCCTGAAGGGTCTGGGTGCCCGGCACATCGCAAGGCGAAATCGTGAATTGCTCCTGCGAAACGGTGATCCCCGCCATGGCCTCGGGGCGCGCCGTCCAGACCGCAGAAACAATCCCGGTGCCATCCGTCAGCGGACCCCACTGGAGCAGCCGGAGCTGATCCACGCGTTGCTCCAGGCTGCTGCAGGCCAATGCCTCCTCCTCCGATGCCGATGCCATTTTTCCCGCCTGCAGCACAGCAGCGAACGCACCGAGGAACCCGATGGACATGATGGCGATCGCGATGGCCGTCTCCATGAGGGTAAAGCCAGCCCCCCGCGCGGAAAAACGCGGGTCTTGCAGCCGACCAGTAGGCAGGCCTTCGGACAGTATCGCCAGCGATATCATGGTAAAATAATCCCTCTCTCAAAAGCACGCCAAGTGCCAGCCGATGAGAGGAAGTCCGTTCGCTCCTATGGAAACCGCAGATGAACGCAGACCAACGCAGATGAAGTTTCCAAAATCTGCGTTCATGCGCGTTCATCTGCGGTTGAAATTGTCCGTTCGCCGGACTTTCAGTAAACACGTCTGAGACGTGGCGTCCCAAATTCCGATCCGGCTCGCCCCCGCACAGCATACGGGAGGAATCCTCGCCGCCAGATGCCTACTTCGCGCCTTCGCCCGGCGACGGTTTCGCGGTGGCGGTCTCGAATTCCTGCTTCAGCCGCGCGCGCATTTCGCCGAGGAGCTGGTGTCGCTTTTCGTCGGATTCCTTGCGGAGTTTTTCCTCGATGGCGCGGCGCTCCTCGAAGTAGCGGCGGAAGAACTGCTTTTTCCTTTCCTCGTCGAGCTGGATGCCATTTTCGCTCAGCGCGCGCTCGATTTCCTCGCGCGCCTGCTTCCGGCGCTCCTCGTCCACGCCGAGCAGCATCTGGCGCTTCTCGGGTGGGAGATTGATGACGGCCCAGACGGCTTTCCACAGATCGGCTCGCTGCTCAGGCGAGAGCTTCTGAAGTTCGTGCATCGCACGATCACGCATCGCATCGGCCTCGGGGCCGCCGTTTCCGTGATGAAAGAAACGCCTCGGCGTCTCGCCCGGCTTTGGTTTTTCGCCCGGCGGCCGATCGGATGCCGGCGGCGGTTCGGCACCCGAAACCGCGACGAGGCAGCCCACACCGATGCCGCTCAGTAGAGTGAGGAAGGATCGCCTGCGAGCCATATCGAATTGTCTTCCAACGCGAGGAGCGTGTCGAGCGACGGCACCGTCTCGGGCGCTGCCGCGGCGGCGGTCGCCATTTCCTCCAGCGGGTCGGTCGCCGGCACCGTGGTGGTGGGACGCAGCGCGAGGAATGCGAGCACCGCCGCGCAGGCACCGGCGGCGAGAGGCAGGAACCACTTGGCGCGGAGCCATGCGAGGAGACCGGGCTTTGGCTCCGCCTCGGCGCGGACAGCGCGCAGCACATTGGCCGCGAAAAATGCAGACGGCTTCGGCTGCCGGGCCTTGCCAAGCAGGTTCCAAAGTTCGTCGTGTTCTTCGTGATTCATCTCAGATGGTGGAAACCGAATGCGTGGCGGAAAGTTGCGGGGTTTTTCTCCGGACTGCGAGAACAGAATCCGCGCCCGTGCCGCGACGTGCCCGAATGCGGTGTTGCGCCGCACGGCGCTTTTCGGTTTCAAGAACGACGCACCCCGATTTTTCCCATGAGCCACCCCACCAAAGCCATCATCCTCGCCGGCGGCGCGGGCACCCGCCTGCACCCGCTCACGCGCATCGCGTGCAAGCAACTGCTGCCCGTGTACGACAAGCCGATGATCTATTACCCGCTCGCCACGCTGATGCTCGGCGGGCTGCGCGAGGTGCTCTTCATTTCCACGCCGAAGGATCTGCCGATGTTCCGCGACCTGCTCGGCGACGGGAAACGGCTCGGCATGCGCTTCGAATACATCGAGCAGCCGAAGCCCGCCGGGCTCGCGCAGGCTTACATCCTCGGCGCGGATTTCGTCGGCAAAGATCCGTCGTGCCTGATTCTCGGAGACAATATTTTTTACGGGAAACTCGACTTCTTCCGCGCGGCGCTCGCGCAAGTCGGCACGAGCGGCGGCGCGTGCGTCTTCGGCTATCAGGTGAAGGATCCGGAGCGCTACGGCGTGGTCGAGTTCGACAAGGACGGGCGCGCGCTGAGCATCGAGGAAAAGCCGCAGCAGCCGAAGAGCCACTTCGCCGTGCCGGGGCTGTATGTGTACGACAGCGACGTGGTGGACATTGCGAAAAATCTGAAGCCCGGCGCGCGCGGCGAACTCGAAATCACCGACGTGAACCGCGAGTATCTCCGCCGCGGCACGCTGCACGTGAAGGTGCTCGGCCGCGGCATGGCGTGGCTCGACACGGGCACGCAGCAGAGCCTGCTCGATGCGAGCAACTACATCGCCGCGATCGAAAACCGGCAGGGTCTCAAGATCGCGTGCCTCGAGGAAATTGCATACAATCAGGGCTTCATTGATCGCGCCGGACTGGAGGCGTGCATCGCCGATTCGCCGAAGAGCCCGTACCGCGAATATCTCGAGATGGTACTGAAGGAGGGGTGATCCCAACCGGCGCGACCGGCACCATGGCGATCCCTGAAAGTCTCCACTACCGATTTGCGCAAACCGCGCTCTGCTAGCCACACATGCCCCAGGAACCGATCACGCGCGCGAG
>JBDSAR010000006.1:0-9061 GCA_039922035.1 Chthoniobacteraceae bacterium | reverse complement strand
TCCTCATTTGAACCACGAAGGCACGAAGGACACGAAGAAGATCCTGAGTGGAAACCACGGAGGACACGGAGAGCAGGAGATCATTAGGATGAGGTGTCTCCGTGGTTAACCTGCATCTCATCTTGTCTTTCTTCATGCCCGTCGTGCCTTTGTGGTGAAAATGAATCCCGCAAGCCTTGCCACATTTCCGCCGCCCGACTACACCGCACGCGCATGAACCCGTCCCCTCGCAACAAGCTGTTCGTCATGATGGTCCTCGAATTCTTCATCTGGGGCGCGTGGCTCCCGAAGATCTTCGGCTATCTCCCCGCGATGGGATTCACGGGCAACGAACAGCTCGCCATCCTGCTCGCGTTCCCGGTCGCCGCGATCGTCGGCATGGTCTTCAGCAATGAGTTTGCCGACCGGAAATTCGCCGCGGAAAAATTCATGGCGTTCAGCCATTTCATCGGCGGCCTGGCGATTCTCGCGCTCGGATTCCTGAAGCCCGGCACGACTCCGGGCACCGGGCCGTTCTGGCTTTTCTTCGGCCTCATGTCGCTACACTGCCTGCTCTACGTGCCGACGATGTCCATCGCGAACACGCTCGCCTTCGCCAACATCAAGGACGCGGCGAAGGACTACGGCTTCGTGCGCATGGGCGGCACCGTCGGGTGGATTCTCGCCGCGTGGCCGTTCATCTTTCTCCTCGTGGATTGGGACAAGGTCGCGATGGCCAAGCCCGAGGGTTTTGTCGCATGGCTCGGCACCGCCTTCGGCAGCCCGATGGAAGGCGACAAGCTCATCGCCGGCACGCGCTGGACCTACATCGTCGCAGGCATCGCGTCGCTTGTGCTCGCCGCATTCAGCCTCACGTTGCCGAACACGCCGCCGAAAAAGAGCGCCCCCGGTGATTCACTCGCCTTCGTGAAAGCGTTCAAGGTGCTGCGGCACCCCGTCATCCTCGTGCTGTGGATCGTCACGCTCATTGATTCCTTCGTCCACAACACCTACTTTTTCCACACCGACAGCTTCCTGAAGAGCGCGAGCGTCGGCATCCCAGCGAACTGGACGCAGGCGGTGATGAGCGTCGGCCAGATTGCGGAAATCCTCACGATGATCGTCCTCGGCGCGACGCTGAAAAAGCTCGGTTGGAAAGTGACGATGCTCATCGGCATCGCCGGACACGCGCTGCGCTTCCTCGTGTATGCCTACCTGCCGGACCACCAGTGGCTCATGGTCGGTGTGCAGCTCATCCACGGCATCTGCTACGCGTTCTACTTCGCCACCGTCTATATTTTCGTCGAGAAGGCGTTCCCGAACGACATCCGCACCAGCGCCCAGGGCCTGTTCAATCTCATGATCTTCGGCCTCGGCGACATCCTCGCGAAGATCTTCTGGATCTACTACGGCAACGAAAAATTCGCGCTGGCTGGCGGCGGCATGGACTGGAGCAAACTCTTCCTCGTCCCCGCCGGCTGTGCCATTGCCGCGATGGTCATCCTCGCCGTCGCCTTCCACCCGCCGAAGGAAGTGGACGCCGCCATCGGCGACAGCGCGCATTGATGGGAGCGCCACCCGACCCGGTGGCCACTACTCTCCCGCGCGCAGCGCCAAAAATTTGCGGCATTCGCCGGAATGCCACGTGGCCGCCGGGACGGGCGGCGCTCCATCTCGCGGCGCTCCACCTCAGCGCGCTGAGAGCGCCGTCGGCAGCGGCGTGAAGTATTCGATGTAGCCGATCAGCATCTCGTCGTAGGTTTGCTGGCCCCAGCGGACGGTCTTCGTCGGGTCGGGGTTCGCCTTGTTGCCGGGGCTGTTGTCAAAGACCGCGGTGACTTTCACTGTGCTGCCGCGCGGGATCACGCGCGGCTCTTTCAACTCGTAGCGAAGCTGCCAGTTGAAGTCGTAGTGCGGGATGTCGAGCAGTGTCTCCGTCCTGCCATCCGCCGAAATCAGCTCGTAGCGGAACGACTTTCCGCGCACGTGCATGTGCGCGACGAATGCGGTCACATTCATGTCGAAGGGGGCCGCGTGCTGTGCGGTTTCGACGTGGTTCGCCTCGCCCGGCGGGATGTTCAGCTTGTGTCCGGCGACCGCCGCGGTGTGCATCGCAAAACGTGGCGGCTCCTTGGCAAAGACGAGTCCCATGCGGAGCTGATCCTCCGTTGCCTTGCCGTTCGGTGTGTAGTGGATCTGGAAGCTGATCGTCGCGCCCGCGGGCAGCTTCCGCGCAAAGCCGTCGGGGTAGATGCGCGCGCTGTTGCCGGGCACATACGCGGCCCAGTAGCCGCTGTCGCCGCCTTCACCGCGCCCGATGCGCGCGCCCTTCTCGTGGACCTGCACGATCACATGATGCACGACCTCGCGCGCCGTCGGCATGATTTCGTAGCCCTGCACCCATCTGTCCTCGGTGAGCGTCGTCGCCACGAGCGCGACCTGGTAGGGCATGAAGCCCTCGGCCTTCACCGCGATGGGCTGCCTGATCTGCACGACGAGGTCCGGCTTCCCGATGCTCCACTCGCTCGTGAATTTCAGCGGCGCGGGCGCATCGGACGGATTGCCCACCGGGCGATCCTTCGAGTCGAGCCAGGCGAAAAGGTCCGCCTTGTCGCGCGTCGAGAGCGAGTGATCGTTCGCCCACGGATTCGGCTGCCCGTCCGGGATCGGCGCGGCGGACCACGGCGGCATCGTGCGGCTCTCGACCACGCGCTTGATGGTCTTCGCGCGATCCGTCACCTCGGCGACATCATCGAGCGCGAAGGGGGCGATGCCCTTGTCGTGATGACACTGCGCGCAGTTCTGCTGGAGGATGCGGGCGACATCGCGATGGAAGGTGACCTGCGTGCCCGCAGTCTTTGCGGAAGGGACATCCAGTTCACAGCCCGGCGCCTCGGTCGCCGCGATCTTCGGTCGCGCACCGCTGGCCATCGCGTTCACCGCGTCGAGCAGATAATTCTCGCGGGGTGCATCGAGGTTGTAGCTCACGCCATACTGGTCATCGAGCGCGCCGCGATAGATCAGCGTGCGCTTCGCATCCACGAGGAAGACCTCCGTCGTCGTGCGCGCGCCGAGCGCGTTTGCGACGGCCTTGTCCGCATCGAGCACATACGGCGCGGTGAAGCTGAGTTCCTTCGCCTGCACCGCGATGTCCTCCGCCTTCTCGCTCGCAAAGGGATTCACCAGCACCAGCGCCACGCCGCGCGAGGCGAGTTCCTTTTCGATCCGCGCGAGACTCGGCGCATAGCGTTTGCTCACCGGGCAGGTCGTGCTGGTGAAAGCGAACGCCACGCCGCGCTTGCCGCTCCATTCGCTGAGCTTGTGCGATTTTCCGTCGAGCGTCTTGAACGCCA
Organism: Chthoniobacteraceae bacterium; assembly: GCA_039922035.1. Classification (GTDB taxonomy): domain Bacteria; phylum Verrucomicrobiota; class Verrucomicrobiia; order Chthoniobacterales; family Chthoniobacteraceae; genus SXWH01. Next base: position 5,729 of record JBDSAR010000006.1, on the reverse strand, counting down.
AGTCCGCCACCTGCCGCCCGACACCGACATCGCCGGGCTTGATCGGCTTCGCGCCGATGAGCACCGGTTTTTCCTCCGCGCCCGCCGAGGGTGCGGCAGGCGGCGTGGACGGTGTTGAGGGCCACGTGCGTTTATCTATGAACTTTTGCACCAGATCGCCGAGTCGCCTGCGCAGCGGCCCGTCGCCTTTCGCCACACTGCCGCCATCGAGCCGCTTCTTCTCCGCGATCATCGCTTCCAAAACCGGGCGCGCCTCATCGAGCGTGATCACTCCATCCTTGTTCGTGTCGAACTTCGCGAAAGTCCCCGCATTCGGCAGTTCGTCGGGCGTCACCTTGCCGTCGCCATTCTTGTCGGCCCATTTGAAAATCTCCTCGGCGGTCGCATTCGTCGGCGGCCCGGCTGCGCGCGAGCGGTGCGATGGCAGCGCAAAATAGATGGCAGCGGAGCAGGCGAGAATGACAGTGACTTTTTTCATGAGTACAGTGCGAATGGGAAAGGGACGGGGCTCGAACACCGGAAGCCCGGTGAAGTTGCCCCACCTCGCGAGACGCGCGGATCGGATCGGAGGTTACGCGCCGCGCTCGCGGCACGCCATCACTGCCTTGCTGCAAAGCGGGACATGCGCGCGGCTTTCCGGTTGCGTCGCCAGTTCGCAGCGGAGAGGCCGCCGAGGATCAGCAGCATGGCGCTCGATGGCTCGGGGACGGGGATGAAATTGACAAAAAGATCGTTCCCTGCCTGTGAGACGGAAAAGGTGCCGCCATTCGTCGGGTTCAGGAAGCCGCTCGTATCGATCGCAAATTCATCCGTGCTGAAGCCGGTGATGCCGCCGGTCGCGGTCGCGATCCGATAGCTGTGTGCGATGGCCGCATCGAAATCACTGAGCGCGACGGGGGAGTTGCCGAGGTCAATTGTCAGGAGTTGGATCGTGAAGCGGCTGTTCGGCGTGGTGCCGGCGTTGATGGCGAGTCCGCCACTGATGTCCAGCAGGTCCTGCCGCACACCGGGCGCGGGCGCGGCGGAGGTCATTTCGAAGAGGTAGCTGCCGCCGTCAAGGAAGCTCATGCTCGCGATCATGGCGGTGCCAGGCGAATTGCCGGGCGAAAATTTTCCACCGTCGGCGACGTTTACGGTGCCGAACGAGCCCGCACCTTTTGCGAGTCCGCCGTAGTTGATGTTCAGTACACCAGTCTGCGCACCGTTGTTCACGAGCAGTCCGCCGTTCAGTTCCGCCGTCGTGCCGGCGACGACCGTGAATGCGCCGCCCGCATTCACCGTCGTGCGCGAACCGCCGCCGAGCGCGATGCTGCTCGAGCTGTTCACGAGCGTGCCGCCGCTGGCGATGGTCATGACGCCGTCGCTGAAGAAATCCTTCAGCGACGCCGTGGACGCGCCCACGGCGAGCGTGCCGGAGGTGGAGAGTTGTCCGCCGTCCCACACCAGTGGGCTGTTCACGTTGATCCGTCCCGCGCCGGTCGCGTTCGTGAAAATGGTGGTGCTCGCTCCAGCCTCGAGCGCCAGCGTGGTGCCGGTGCCAAAGGTGGTGCCGCTGAGATTCGCGCCGCCTGCGCCGATGCTGTGCGTGCCTGCGCCGCGCAAGAAGCCGCCGCTGATGGTCGCGCCCGAGTTGTAGTTCACCGTCCCGCCCGCATCGGCGCGGATGCTGTTGAAGCCGCCGTTGAAATTCGCGCCGCTGAAATTCAGCGTGCCGCCGTTCTGCGTGAGCACCTGTTGCGTGCCGGTGTTCAGATTCGCGCTGCCGGAGATTGTCGCGACACCGCCGCTTTGCACGATGAACTGCCCGCCCGTGAGCGCGATGCTGCCCGCGCTGAAATTCGTCGTGCCCGCGGTGCCGACGCTGAAGGTCGAGAGCGTGCCGCCATTCACCGTGAGCGTCTGCCCGGCGGGCGCGGCGATGCCGCCGGTGATGGCGAGATTGCGCCCCGCGCTGAGCGTGAGATTTGCGCCCATCACGCCCGCGGTGCCGAGCGTGAGGCCGCCGTTGAAAGCCACCGTGCCGCTGTTCAGCACGACGTGGCCGCCATTCTGCGAGACCGTGCCGAAATTTGCGGTGCCGCCGTTCACATTCACGGTGCCGGTGGTCTGGAAATTGGTGCCGGCTCCGCTGGAGTTCAGTGTCGCGCCAATGCCGACATTGATCGTGCCGGTGCCGCCGCTTGCCGCGCCGACGGTGAGGAGGCTCGTCGCGCCGGTCACATTGAAAGTCGTGCCCGCGCCGGTGAGGTTCACGGTGCCGGTGACGCCCGCCGTGGCAAAGTTCCCGACGTTCACATTCGCGGTGGAGTTGTAGCCGCCGCCGCTTTGCACGTTCACGATGCCCGCGCTGCCGACGACCGAATTGCCGACATACATTTCATTCGCCACGTTGACGCTCGCGAGGTTGCCGATGGTGAGCGTGCTGCTCGCGCCGCTGCCGATCACGGAGACGATCACCGATGTGCTCTGCACGGTGAGCTGCGAGCCGGGGCCGTCCACGAGCATCGTGCCGGGCTGGTTGTTGCCGATGACGAGCCGCCCGGCGACGGTGCTTTGCGCACCGGCGAGGAGGTTCATCGTGCTGCCGGCATCCACAAAAAGATCGCCGCCAGCGCCAGTGACATTGAGCTGCGAGCCGATGCCGGTGACCGTGGTGGTGTGCGCCGTGCCGTAGTCGAAGCCGCCCGCGAAGGTCGCCTGCCCGCCGCCCGTGATCGTGAACGCGCCGGGATCGAAGAACCCGGTTGCTGCGCGCGCGAACGCACCGCCATCCACCACGACACCGCCGGGGGCAGTGAGGGCCGCGCCACCCGCGATGAAAATCCCGCCGCCGGAATTCGCCGTGAGCAGCGCATTCGCCGTGAGCGCGCCGCTGAAAATATTCACCCCGCCGCTTCCGCTGATCGTGACCGGGCCGTTTGCCACAGAGCTGCCTGCACTCAGGTTCAGCACGCCGGTGACCGTGGTGGTGCCCGCGAGCGTGAGCGGCAATCCGGCGAGCAGCGTCCCCGCGATGTTGAAATCCGTGTAGGTCGCCGAGTTGTTTCCCTGCAATGTCGCACCCGCCGCGAGCGTGCCGCCATTGAACCGCGCACCGCCCGCGCCGACGAAATGCGTGCCGGTGCCGCCGAGCACGCCGCCATTGATGAGCGTGTTGCCCTGATAGTTGATCGTGCCGCCGGCAGTCGCAGTCAGCGGTGCATTGCCAGCGTCGAGTGTGCCGCCGGAGAAGGTGATCGTGCCGATATTTCCAGCGACCGCGCCGGCATTGGCGAGGCGCAGATTCCCAGTGCCGGAAATGCTCGCGGTCGCGGGGAGGATGTTGTCGAACGACACGACCGTGAGCGCGCCACTCGTGAGGGTGGCGGTGCCGGCGCTCACGGTGAAGGCGCCGTTCGTCGTGAGTGTCCCCGTGGTGAGCGAGCCGCCGGTGATGGCGAGATTCTGCTCGGCCTCCACCGTGGTGGTGCCCGTGAGCGTGAGCGCGCGGGTGCTGTCGAGCGTCACACCCTGGCCGAGCAGGCCGGCGAGACTCACGTTGAGATTCCCGCCAAATGAGAGCGACCCGCTGTTGAAGACGACGTGCCCGCTGCCGTTCCGCGTGAGCACGCCGAGGTCCGCGCTGCCGCCATTGATCGTGATCGTCCCGGTCGGGTTCACCACGGTGCCGCCGCCCGCGGCGCTGCTCGCGGTGAACGATCCTCCGTCGCTGATCGTCAGATTTCCCGTGGCGCCGCTCGCCGCGCCGATCGTCGTGACGTTGTTTGCCCCGGCGACCGTGAGTTGCGCGCCGACGCCCGAGACATTCACCGCCCCGCCGATTCCCGTGGTGAACGACCCGATGCTCAGGTCCGCATTCACCGTGAGCTGCGCGGCTGCGAACACATTCAGTTCGCCGTTGCTGCCCGCGCCCGCATTGCCGACGAGCAGCGTGTTCCCGATCGTCCCGGTCGCAAAATTCTCGATCGTCACCGTGCCCTTTTTTCCCGTGCCGATCACCGAACTCACCGCGCTCGCCCCGCCGATGGTCAGCTTCGAGCCCGCGCCATCCACGAGCAGCGAATCCACCGATCCGTTTGCCACCACAAGCCGTCCGCCTGCCGCGAGATCGCCGCCGGCGGTCACGTTCATCGCGTTGCCGTTTTGCAGTGCAAAATCACCCGTCACGCTGAGCAGCGAGCCCTGCCCGGAGACGCTGATCGTCTGGTTGACATCCGTGACGTGGCTCCCCGTGATCAGCGCCTGCCCGCCATTTTTGATCGCCAGCGCCGTGCCATCCGTCCCGCCTCCATCCTGCAGCACGAATGCCCCCGCCAATGCGGACGTGAGCGTGCCACCGTCAACCGTGACGGTCAGCCTTTGCCCGATAAAGTGGGGCGAAAGCGTGAAGGTGCCCGCGTTGATGTTCACGGAAGCCCCGCTGCCGATGGTGAGATCGTCAATCGCGGAAACGACCGTGGTCGCACCGTTGATGTTCAGATTCCCGCCGCTGGTCAAAGTGGTCGGGTTGGAAAAATCCGTCGTTCCGGAGTTGAGGTTTAGTGTGCCTGCGATGCTGTTGGCAGGATCGGAGCTGACATTTGAGATCCCAATAAATAAGGTCCCCGGACCAGTCCGGTTCACGGTGCTTCCGGCCCCGACCAGCAGTCCGCCGAACATGCCCACCGAATTCGTATTCGTGATGTTCAACCCCGTGGGACTGGCGGAAAGGGCTTTCACCAAGCCGTTGAAAGACATCGTGCCGGCTCCAGCCAATGTGTTTGTGACACCGCCGCTGAGAAACACCGTGTTGTTGTTGAACGTGGAGGACACGGATGTCTGGACGGTGCCTCCGGCGAGGCTGAGAAAGGCGGACCCGGTCGCCTGGTCCGCCTGCACATTCAGCGTCGAGCCCGACTGGACGGTGATCGTCGTCAGCGCGGAAGACTGCGTCGCCGTCAGATTCAATGTGCCGGCAGCCAGGAACAGTTGGAAATTCCCATCGAAGCCCCCGCTGAAAGTCTTGGCGAATGCGCCGCCGAGGGTGAGATTTCCCGCCAGGCTTACCCGCATACCGATGGAGAGCGCACCGGAGTTCGCGTTCCAGGACTGGTCTCCGATTGGCGCGATATAGTCGGCGGCGATGCCCGTGGTGATCGTCTGGACGCTGTTGTCATTGTTCGTGATACCGCCTGCGCCGATCAGCAGGTTGTCGCCCGATAACCCGATATTCGTCGTGAGCACGAAAGCCCCCGCGCCGCTGGCAAACGTGATCGAGTTCACAGACAGATCCGCGCCGCTCCACGCGAGATTCGGCGTGAGCCGCGTGGTGCCGGCAAAGACGAGATCCGCCGTGCCATTGTTCAGCGGCACGACGTTGCCGACCCAGTTCGCTGCCGTCCCATAATTGTCATCCGCCCCGCCACCGTCCCATGTCACCGTGGACGCCCGTGTGAGGGGGGCGAGAAGCAATGCGGCAGAGGCGGCGAGGACGAATGCGGACTTGAAAAGGATGCATGAGGAAGCGCTCATGTTCCCGTCACTACGCGGTCCTGTTTTTTTTTGAAGCCAAAAACGGGACTCGCCACATCCGCCCGCGACGAACCGGATCTGCCCGGCCGATTTCCGAAGCGTCGCTCGTGCCGATTAGAACTCCGCGCAGTTGAAAACGATCCGGTAGCGGCAACGCTCGCTGCGGCAGATGACCTTGCACTTTTCCGAGATCAGCTTCGCGCCGCAGACGGGGCAGA
>JBDSAR010000005.1:0-2676 GCA_039922035.1 Chthoniobacteraceae bacterium | reverse complement strand
CGATCGAAACCCCACCGAGCAAACGCAGCAGGCCCGCGCCTTTCGGTCCGCAAAACTTGTGTGCGGCGAGCGAGAGCGCAACGGCGTCGCACGCGAGCGGCTCCTTGCCGAAGGTCTGGATCGCATCGGTGTGAAAAAGCACACCCTGCTCGCGGCAGATCGCGGCGACCTCGGCGACCGGCTGGCGGATGCCGGTCTCGTTGTTTGCCGTCATCACAGAGACGATCGTGGTCTCAGACGTGAGCGAACGGCGCACGTCCGCGGGATCGAGCAGCCCGCGCGAATCCACGCCGAGCACCGTGAGCCGGAAGCCCTCGCGCTTTTGCAAATGCTCCAGCGGATGCAGCACCGCGTGGTGCTCGGTCGCACAGGTGATCAGATGTTTTCCGCGCGAGGCTTGCGCACGGGCGAGGCCGAGCAGTGCGAGATTGTCCGCCTCCGTGCCACCGCCGGTGAAAATGATCTCATGCGGCCTGCAGGCGAGCAGCGCCGCGAGCCGGTCGCGCGAATCATCCAGCGCCGCGCGTGTCTCGCGTCCCGCGGCGTGGATGGACGACGCGTTGCCGTGGAATTTTTCCAAATACGGCCGCATCGCCTCCAGCGCCTCGGGCGCGAGCGGAGTGGTGGCGTTGTGGTCGAGGTAAATCATCGGCCCGCAGCATCGCGTCCGGGTCGCGCGATGGCCAACCGATTTCCCCGCACTCTCCCATAAAAATGAGCAGGCCGTCCGCCAACGACGACGGACGGCCTGCCGTTTTTTTGCGGGGGGAGTGGTGGGAATCTAGAACCGGATCACGGAGGAGAACGTCAGGCGGTTGCCAAAGACGTCCACGTTGTTCGTGAGCGGGAATTCAAATGCGGCGCGCAGTGCGAGCCATTTCAGCGGGCGCACCTCTGCGCCGACTGCCGCGGAGATCGTCGCGCCGCCGCGGTTGCTGATGTTTGCCACGTCCGCGACGCTGAACGGAGCCCCGTTGCCGCGCGTGGTGTGGTAGCCGTTCACCTCGATGAGCGGGCTGAAGTATCTGCAGACTTGGTAGTCCGCGTGGAAGTGCCAGCTCAGCCAGTCGGAGTCGCCGAGGAGGCTGCCGCCGTTGCCCATGGACCAGTTGTAGTTCAGCGTCGCGCCGAGGTGCAGTTTGCCGAAGCCCTTGTTCACCGAGAGCCAGGCGCGCAGTTCATCGTCGCGCTGGAGCACGCGGCGATCACCGGATGCGAATTCGTAGCCGAGGCCGAGCGCGGCATGCAGTTGCGCCGCATCGTTCCGGTAGAACGCCCATTTCACGCCCGCGGCGATGTCGTTCCAGCCGCGCGCGCCGAAACCGCGCGTGGAGACATCCAGCCACCCGTCCTTGTAGGCGACGAACTGCAGGCTGTCGGTGAGCTTCAGGCGCACCTGCACCGCGGTGACGCTGGCGCTTCCGCCGCCGAGGAAATTGCTCGGCAGATTGTGATAGACGAAGACCGGACGGATGTCGCTCGTGATGAAGGAATCCTCCGCGAAATACGGGGACGTGACGGGATGCACGACGATATCCTCGTCGGCGACCGGCTTGACTTCCTTTTTCGAGCTGATCTTCGTGCCGGCAAATGAAAGCGAGGCCGCCGCAAGAAGCGACGCCGCGCAGAGCAGTGTGGTGTGATGGTGGATTGTCATGACGAATTTTGAAATACCGTCGGCGCCCGTCATCCGCTCCACCATCCTTGTCCGCTGCCGCACAGATATTGTGCCACCCGCGCGCGTGGCAAAAAGCACGCCTGGGGAAAATTTGAACATGACGCGGTTTTGTTTGCTGGCATCCTCCGCCCTTCCCATGAGTCAAAAATTTCTCCTGCGTCTGCTGCCTGCGTTTTCAGCGTTGTCATTGGTCCTCACATTTGCCGGCTGCGCCTCGAAGGACGAAATCGCCGCGAAGCGTCGCTGGGAGACGCAGGATGAACGCGCGAACCGCGAGGTCTTCCGCGACAACTGGCTGCTCCCGTCCGTGTCGAACGAGGACAAGGAATTCTTCTATCGCCCGTTCTGGAAACGGGACTGAGCGGCCCGCTAAATCATCCAGTCGTCCGTGACCTTCCGGTCCTTCTCCAGCACGCGCACGCCCTGGCCCTCCGCGAGCACGAGCGATCGCGGCGGCACGCTGTGCGTGAGGAAGACACTCGCGCCGACCGTGGACCCCGCGCCGATGACCGTGTCGCCGCCCATGATCGTCGCGTTCGCGTAAATGGTCACATTGTCCTCCAGGCTCGGATGCCGCTTCTGCCCGCGCAGCGCCTGCCCGCCCGCGAGCGAGCGCGCGATGAGCGACACGCCCTGGTAGAGCTTCACGTGCGTGCCGAGGACACTCGTCTCGCCGACGACCACGCCCGTGCCGTGATCAATGAAAAAGTGCGAGCCGATGTGCGCGCCAGGGTGGATGTCTATTCCCGTGCGGCTGTGCGCCCATTCCGTCATCATGCGCGGGATGATCGGCACGCCGAGCGCGTAGAGCACATGCGCGCTGCGCTGGATGGCGATGGCCTCGATGAATGGATACGAGAGGATCACTTCGTCCGAGGCCGCCGCCGCCGGGTCGCCTTGGAAAGCCGCGTCCACATCCGTCTTCAGCAGTTCGCGCACCTGCGGCATGCCGGAGAGAAAATCGCACATGATTTTTCCCGCGCGCTCCTTCGGGCATT
>JBDSAR010000004.1:0-5032 GCA_039922035.1 Chthoniobacteraceae bacterium | reverse complement strand
GTGGTTTTCATCGGAGTGATCAGGCCATGATTTCGCGCAGGCGTCCGCCGGTGGTGACGCCATCAGCGCCCGCGGGCATCACTTTCACCGAGTTGCCCTGCGGATGCGGCAGCGTGGCCTCGGTGTCTATGCCGAGCAGATCATACATGCTGCCGATGAGATCCGTCGGGCTCACGGGACGCGCGGCGACTTCCTCACCGGTCTTGTCGGATGCGCCGATCACATGGCCTCCGCGGAATCCGCCACCCGCGATCACGGAGCTGAAGACCTTGCCGAAGTGATTGCGCCCGCCGGACCACGGCGGCTCCCATTGCACGCGCGGCGTGCGTCCGAATTCGCCGCCCCACCAAACGATCGTGCTGTCGAGCAGGCCGCGCTGCGCGAGATCTTGGAGCAGCGTCGCCATGCCGGAATCGAGTTCGGGCAGCTTGCGGTTCATCGTCTGGAAGTGCTGCTTGTGCGTGTCCCAGCCGTTGTAGTTGATCGTCACATAGGGCACGCCGCGCTCGACGAGACGCCGCGCGACGAGACACGACTGGCCGAAGGTACTTGGGCCATACCGCTCGCGCATCTCGGGTTTTTCTTCCGAGAGATCGAAGACCTTTCCGGCGTCGCCGAGGATCATATCGTAGGCTTCCTTCTCGCACTGCGCGAGCGCGAGCAGGCGCGGGTCGCCCTTCGCTGCGTGATTCAGAGTGTTGAGATTGTGCATCAGCTCGCGGCGGCTTTGCTGATGCTCCGCGGTGATGCCGGGCGCGACGACGCCCTCGACGACGAATGGCGTCCTCGCCGGATCGCCGCCCGTGGCGAATGGCTTGTAGCGCGAGCCGAGAAAGCCTGCTTCGGAAACCGGCGTGCGCATGCAAAAGCTCTCGCGACGGAGACAGGTGGTAGCAAAGTGGGGCGGCACACACGGTCGGAAGGGTTTTGTCCGACTGGGTGGGATTCGTTCGAAGGGGAGAGTTCATGGAATCGGAATTTCCTCACACACGATATCCTCCCACGGCGCTGCCACCATGCCTTGACTTGGCTCAAGCTACGCATGGATTGGCGCAAAGGCGCTGTTCCGCCGCTTTTCGCCGCCAGCTACAACTCGCCGAGATTGCGCCGCAGGATTTCATCGAGACGCTTCGGCTCCAGGATCGTGATGCTTTTTCCCGCCACGCGGATCAGCTTTTTGTCGCGAAAACCCGCGAGCGCGCGCGAGAGCGTCTCACTCACCGTGCCGAGTTCCGCGGCGAGCACGCGCTTGGTCCGGTCGAGCTGAAACTCGATGGCGCCGCGCGGCAGCGGACGCGGGCAGCGTTTCAGCAGCCAGTTGGCGAGGCGCGTATCCACGTCCTTGAGTGTGAGGTCGTCGAGCAGTCCCACGAGCACACGCAGATGCTGGCTCATCGAGCCAAGCATCCGCAGCGCGAGTTCCGGGCGGCCGCGCAGCAGGCCGAGAAAATCCGCCTTTGGCACGAGCAGCACGGTCGTGTCTTCAATCGCGCGCGCATCCGCCGGGTATCCGCCCGCAGTCGCGAGCGCGGCCTCGGCGAACGACTGCCCGGTGCGAAACACGGAGATGACCTGCTCCTTCCCGCTCGCGCTCACGCGATGCACATTCACCGCACCGCGCTGCACGACGTAGAATCCTTCCGACGCCGAGCCCTCGTGAAAAAGATACGCGCCCTTCGCGAGTTCCTTCGCCACGGCGAATGAGGCGATCAGATCGAGATCCTCGGCAGGCAGGCCGGTGAAGAGTTGGCAGCCGCGCAAGGTGTTTGCGAAAACGATCCTGCGAAAGTCGGCGGTGGGGCTGGCCATCATCGAGTCATGCGGCAGTGGAGCGCCGCAACGCAATCACGCAGCTTCCGTTTCCCGCCAGAAATACGTGACCCAGCTCCCGTCCGGTTGCGGCTCGACGCGCGACTCGAAGTCCTCCCCGCGCAGTTTCTCAATGAGCGGCGAGGGGAGGAATGGCGCGATCACCGCGAGCCCCTCGCCGGCCTTGAGCGCGTCCACGCGCTTGCGGATTTCCGGGAATGGCTCGACGCCTTGTGCAATCAGTTTTCGGACATCGAGACGTTTGAAGATGGGAGGAGGCATGGCCGTTTGCGGATGGTCGCGGGTCGCAGAAGGTCGTGCCTTGATGCAGGTCAATGGTTTGTGACCCACGGGTAGTGGCTCAATTTGAAGCTGGCAGCTTCTTTCTCTTTGTCTTGCTCCTGCTCATGCTCTCGCAAAGCCGAGGCAAAGAGAGCAAGAGCAGGAGCAAGACAAAGACGGAAAATTTCAAACTGAGCCACTGCCGACCCATGCAGTGTTTAGCCGGCTCCGGCTCCGTCGTTCTCTGCCACTGCGTCTGCTCACCGTCTCTTTCCGGCCTGTTGTTCACGAAAAATTCTCGCCCGCCCGCCGATTCTTTGCACCGTCGAGCAACTGGCGCACCTGCCCGGGCGCGAGCACCACTGGCAGCCGCCGAAGGTCCGTCGAAAGCACCGCGTCTTTGCACTTTGGCCGAGGTCGGACTGCTCGATGGGAGTCGTGCTTTTTCCGTCAGGAAACGAGGTGTGGAAAGCAAACTGGGAGAAGCGGGAACTCGTGGAGAAGGCGAAGATCAGGCCGGAGCGGAAGTTGCTTCGAGGAACTTGCGGTTGATGGCGGACATCTTCGCCGGCTGGCCCTGCACGGTCACGGGGATGCGCAGCATTTCCGCCATGTGCGCGGTGATGCGGAGGAGCTTGGCGAAGTCGGTGGTCGGGGTGCTGTCGAATTCGTCGGCGGAGGCGGTTTCGTCGGCAAACTCCATGAGGGACTGGCCCTGCGCATCGGCGAGGTGCAGGGCGACCGAGTCGCCGCGGGATGGGGTGTAGGCGGAATTGATGCGCAACTGGACGGATGCGACGGAGCCGAGGTCGGCGGTCGGGCCGAACACGAAGAATTTTACCCTGCGGGCGATCTTGCGGGAGAAGTCCACCAGGATGCTCCGGCCAGTCATGAAGAGAAACCATGAGATCCCGATGATGGGGAGTGCGACCATGGCGGCCTGAAATCCGCGGGGCAGGCCGGTGAGAAAATCGCGGAATGAGTAGAGCGCACGATAGCCCCTCATGAAACGGACGACGAAATCGGCGTGGCTGAAGATGGCGATGTCGAGCAGGAGAAAGAGCAGTCCGGCCACGAGCAGCAGCAGTCCTGTCGTGTAGTCCGCGCGCAGAAAGATGCGGGTGGGGGAAATTTCGACGAGCTTGTAAAAGCCCCAATCGTCGCCGGCCTTGAGAGGTGCGGGGCTCGGGGTTGATGTCGTTTCAGATTCGCTCATGGGCGAGGTTCGTGCGTGCCGTCCGGGAAACCAAGGATGGAAAGCAGACTGGGAGAATGGAAATCGAGCGAAGCGAGATGCCTGCCGCCTGCCGCCCGCCGGGCGGCGCCGGAGGGCGATGGCAAACGAGGAGAAGCGAAACGGGCGGCGCTAACAAACGGAAGCCACGCGATAGCTGTCGCCTTTGGCACCGGTTCCGATTTGCAGGCGCTCGCCGCGCTTCAGCCCGACGAGTTGGCGTCCCATCGGCGATTGCGGGGTGATGACGAGCACCTCGCGGCCTTCGGCATGAATCTCGGTCCCGCCCGCGCTGGGGCCGATGAAGCAGGTCGTGCGTTCCGCCTTTTTCTTCGACTCCCATTCCAACTCCACCAGCGCTCCGATGTGGATGGCTTCGTCCCGTGCGAACTCGCGCAATGGCAGTGTCTCGTACTGCTGCATCGCCTGCATGACCTCGATGGCCTGGCGGGATTGCCCGTGGGCGAGATACGAGGCCTCCAGGCCGCGGGTGTCGTATTTGTTCTCGGCCTTGCTCTCCTTGTCCGTGGCCACGTCGTGCGCAGCGCGCGCGGAACGCTCGTAGCCTTTCAGTTCCTCCGCGAGGGCCGCGATGATTTTCCCGACGATGTCGCGCTTGTTCAAAATAGGTGGCAGATGATGCGGGAAGGGTGGGGCCTTCCGCGATGCAGATGCAACTGTGTTCGCCTCCGGCATCGCCGGCAGGCGTGGTGGCTGAACGCAAATGATCCCGGTGCCAATTGCTGGCGGACGCGGGAAAGAGGCTTCATTTCGCCGCGCCCTTCACGAGGGCGAACTTGTCGGGCTTCAGGCTGTGGAGTTCATCCACGAGGTCGGCTGTCTTCCGGTCGGGGGGCTCCACCGCGTTCCGGAGCACCCCTCGCTCCCTCTCATTCTTCGCCGCTCGCCGCGTCGGTGCCCGCGCCAGCATCCCGGCCACTGGCACACACGGCATCCCGAAGACAGTCCGCTCCGATTTTCACCGGAGCGGCGTGCCGAGGGCGTAATCCCACGGCAGGCGGCGGTAGAGGGAGAGGCGGGTGCGCTTCAGCCACGAGCAAGCCCAGTGGCGCATGAATTTGCGGAGGTTCGCGATGCCTGCGTCGCCGCCGTTGGCCTTGGAGCAGATGAGGCGGTGAAACTGGCGGTACTTCGCAAAGCAGCGCTCGGCCTTTGCGGCGAGGCGCGCGGGCCAGTCCTCCGGCAGTTCCGCCTTCAGCCATGCGGAGGCTTCACGCACGACATACTCCGCCACCCATAGCGGCACGATCACCTCCGTCTCGCGCTCGATGGCGGATTCCGGATCGAACCAGAGCCAGTCCTTGGAGGCATTGGAACTACGACGAGGGCGACGCTCTTGCGGGATTTCGGGGAGTGCGGGCGCCCCCGCCTGCTGTCGTTCGCGCGCTCGCGGACGACACTCCTGCTTCACGTGCTGCGAGTGTCCGGATGACGCGTGTGCTCCCGATGTTCCAGACGGGGCGCCGGAAACGGCGGGTGGGGCGCCCGCGCTCCCCTTTTCCTTCGTGCTTCGGGCGCGTTTCATTTTGCCGTGCCCTCCACGAGGGCGATTTCATCGGGCGTCAGGCCGTAGAGTTCATACACGAGGTCGTCTATCTTCCGGTCGGTGGAATCCACCGCGTTCTGGAGCACCCCTCGCTCCTTCTCATTCTTCGCACCTCGCAGCTTCGGCACCAGCGCCAGCAT
>JBDSAR010000003.1:0-3516 GCA_039922035.1 Chthoniobacteraceae bacterium | reverse complement strand
TCTCCACGAGCAATCCGCCCACGGCGAGTGCCTGGTCGCGCACGACTTCGCCCATGATGCGGAAGCGCGCGCCGCGGGTGAGCAGGCGATTCTCGGGGTCGCGATCGCGCAGCAACGCTGTGAGCCGCGACTCGACCGTATCACCGCCCTCGCGCATCATGCGCTGTGCGAGGAAGCGCGCAGCCTCCACGTAGGTTGGATCGTTCATCAAATTGAGCGCCTGGAGCGGCGTGTTCGTGCGCGGACGGCGCAGCGTGCAGGCTTCGCGGAAAGGCGTGCCAAAGGCGAGCATCGCAGGATTTGGCACGGATCGTTTCCAATACGTGTAGAGGCTGCGGCGGTGAAGATCGTCGCCTTTGCCGGGCACGTAAATATTGTAGCCACTGCCCGCGGTGATGGCCTCGTACAGCCCTGCAGGATGATACGGTTTCACGGAAGGGCCTCCGATTTTCTCCACAAGCAATCCGCCCGCTGCGAGCGCCTGATCGCGCACGAATTCGCCCATGATGCGGAAGCGCGAGCCGCGGGCGAGCAGGCGATTCTCGGGGTCGCGATCGCGCAGCAACGGTGTGAGCCGCGACTGCTGCCGATACGTGGCGCTGGTCACCATGAGGGTCATCATGTGCTTCACGTCCCAGCCGCTGCGGATGAATTCCTGCGCAAGCCAGTCGAGCAATTCCGGATGACTCGGCGGCTCGCCCTGCGCCCCGAAGTCCTCGCTCGTCTTCACGAGTCCGGTGCCGAAGACCTGCTGCCAGAGCCGGTTCACTGCCACGCGTGCGGTGAGCGGATTCTGCGGACTCACGAGCCACTTTGCGAGGCCGAGACGGTTGCGCGGTTCGCCAGCGGAGAGCGCAGGCAGCACCGCAGGCGTGGCGGCGGATACGCGCTCGCCCGGTTTGTCGTAGGCGCCGCGCATGAGGACGAAAGTAGGTCGCGCCTCTTTCATCTCGTCCATGACCAGCGTCGTCGGGATCTCTGTCTCAGCCGCAGCGAGTTGCTTCTTCAGCTTCTCCACTTGATCGGACAATTGCCGGTGCTGCGGCTGCTGTGAGAGATGAAAGGCCGCAAGCTGTTTGCGTTCCGCATCGCTGCGTTTCGCCGGGTCTCTCTTTGCGATGGCCATCACATTCGATGGCGCGAGAAGTTCGGCATCGGTGTCCGTGACAAAAATGCGCCAGCGCGAAGGCCCGTTTGCATTCTCGACCCCGATCTCGATTTCGATTTCCGACTGCGGATCGTGAACGTCGAGTGCCGACGCCAGCTCGAACACGGCGTGCGCCGGATGCTCCGGTTTCACCGAGAGCGCTGTGCGCGTCTTGCGATCGTTGTCGAGCACCTTGCCGGTCTCCGCGACGCTGAGTGAATCTCCCGAGGTGATCGCACGCAGAGCCACCGGCGTTTTCGCGGCACGCTTTTCCCCGGGCCGGACCATCTTCAGCTCGCTCCACTGAAAGCTCGCCGAAGATGCCACGGTGGCGCACTCGATCCGCACTGCAGTCACGCGACCGGCGGGCAGGCGCGCGGTGATCCTGATGGTATTCGCACGCGTCTCCTGCGGCCCAATATCGATCGTCCGTTCCGCGATATCGAGGTGCGGAGGCTGGTCGCCGCCAGTTGCGGTTTGCGGTTCGATTGCCTTCCACCCTACCGGCGAAGTCGCGATGCGCCGGGCCCACTCATCGATCCCCGCGGATGATTCGCCAGCGAGCACTGCGAGTTGACCGTTCACGGCCGTCATCTGCGCATCCAGTCCGCTGATCTTCGCCGCGATTTCGGGTGCGGGAAGTTTCACGAACGGCGGCGCGTTCTGCCGGATCGGATTCGAATAGATGCCCACCCCGCGCTCGGACACGTTGTGGAAAAACGCCTTCATCGAGTAGAAGTCGCGCTGCGTGAATGGATCGTATTTGTGATCGTGGCAGCGGCAGCAGTTGAACGTCTGCCCGAGCCACACCGCGGCGGTCGTCTCCACCCGGTCGGCCGTGTACTCCGCGAGGAATTCCTCGGCGATGATGCCGCCTTCCTCGTTCAGCATGTGATTGCGGTGAAAGCCCGTCGCGATGCGCTGGTCGAGCGTGGCGTGTGGCAGCAGGTCGCCCGCGATTTGCTCGATGGTGAATTGATCGAAGGGCTTGTTGTCATTGAAAGCCCTGATCACCCAGTCCCGCCACGGCCACAGCTCACGGTCGCGATCCACCTGGTAGCCATTCGAGTCCGCGTAGCGCGCCGCATCCAGCCAGTCCACCGCCATGCGTTCGCCGTAACGCGGTGATTTCAGCAAGCGTTGGACAACCTTTTCAAAGGCACGGTCCGAGGTGTCTGCCATAAAGACATCCACCTCCGTGGGAGTCGGCGGCAGCCCCGTGAGATCGAGCGAGACGCGGCGGATCAGCGTTTCCTTCGCCGCCTGAGGGGACGGCGTGAGGCCGTCGCCCTCGATCCGTGCCAGGATAAATCGGTCGAGATCGTTTCGCGGCCAGTCGCCGTTTTTCACCGTGGGACCATCCACCAGTGCCAGCGGCACGAAGGACCAGTGCCGTTCATATTTCGCACCCTGTTCGATCCATTCGCGGAGCTTCCGCTTCTGGACTGCTGTCACCGTCTTGTGCGACTTCGGCGGCGGCATCAACTCGTCCTCGTCCGTGCTGTTGATGCGGGCGAGCAATGCCGACTGCTTCGGATCACCGGGCACGACGGCAACGTCTCCCGATTTTGCCGCCTTCATCGCATCCTCCCGGATGTCGAGTCGGAGGCCTGACTTGCGTTGCTTCTCGTCGGGCCCGTGACAACTGAAGCAGTTGTCAGAAAGGATCGGACGGATGTCGCGATTGTAGCGAATCGCCTCGGCCCCTTGCGCAGAAGGGATTGAAAGCAGCCCGATCAGCGGTAGGAGCGAGGGCATTGCGATGCGCTTCATTCGACGTAGAGGAAGCGGTTCGAGCTGAGCAGCACCTGGCAGTAGCTCGCGAGTCCCTCGAGTGCGGGCTCGGGTGCGGGTTTGTCCTTCGGGTGCTGGATGCCGTGGTGGTAGGTGCGCGAGGCTTCGGTCTGCTCGGCGATGTGCGAGAGCGCGCGCTGGATGTCGGCGTCCTGCGGGGTGCGGTTGAAGAGGATGCGCCATGCGGCGGCGACTTGCGCGCGGGTGTCGTCGGGCGCTTCGATGCGGAGGCGCTTCGCGAGGCTGTGCGCGGTGTCGAGGACGAAGGTGTCGTTCATCATCATGAGCGACTGCGGGGCGACGGTCGTGCGCGCGCGCAGCTCGCAGTTGGGCTGCATCACGGGCTCGTCAAAGGTCTCAAGCACGGTGAGCGGTGACTTGCGGCGCACCTGCACGTAGATGGAGCGGCGGAAATCATCGCCGCCGCCGCTCTCC
The DNA here is from genome assembly GCA_039922035.1 of Chthoniobacteraceae bacterium. Lineage (GTDB taxonomy): Bacteria > Verrucomicrobiota > Verrucomicrobiia > Chthoniobacterales > Chthoniobacteraceae > SXWH01. The sequence continues at coordinate 140 of JBDSAR010000003.1, read as the reverse complement.
ACTTTTGCGAGGTTGATGGTGCCCTTGTCCTTGCCGGTGACGATGCGCCCCTGCACGTCGCGCGCGATGTCCGAAGGCGGGCCGAACGGGCTCGGGTTCAGCGTGCCTGCGGCGGCGAGCATCGTGTCACGCACCGTCTC
>JBDSAR010000002.1:0-7317 GCA_039922035.1 Chthoniobacteraceae bacterium | reverse complement strand
CCAGCGCAGGCGCTTCAACCGCGAGAGTTGAGTTAGTCTTGGAACGGCGCTGTGCCGTATATGGAACTGGTTCCGTCTTCTTCACGATGCATATACCCTCGAGTCACCGTTTTCTTGCGCCGAAAATTGTCCTGATACGGAAACCCGCACCATATTCGCCTTCAAAGATATGGTGGTTGAGGCATGCGGTCACGGTGTCGCGATTGATGAGGTGGAGCGTTTTCATTTCGATGCAGCCGCTGCGGGCGGCAAAATTTCCAGGTAAGTGATGGGCGTGCAGGTCCAGTTCAGGCCTTGGGTGCCGCCTTCGTTCTGGTCGTAGTAGGGCCATTTATCATTGCGGAGATGCGCAAGATCGGTGTCGGTGGCGACCGCGACGAGCGGCCATCGTCCTACCGGTAAGCTCGCGGTGACATCGAAGCTCACCTCGACCTCCGACTTCTCGGGCGGCACTTCGATCATGTTCACATCACTGCCGGGCGGCTGGCAGGGAAACATGAGCATGACCGGCTGCGACCAACCGGCATCGCGCTGCACCTTCACGAGCAGCCTGCCTTTGCCACCCTGCGGCACTTTGTCCGCGACGCTCATGGTGACGCTGAAGGGCAAGCGCTCGACGGTGGCGACGGCCACTTGTTCAAAGGTCGGCGTGTGCCAGTGGCTCTGCGCGGGGTGACCATTGATGAGGCCAAGGTCCTGCTGAAACTCGATCGGCGGTCCGCCCTTCGCGGGGATGCCGCGCGGTGTGGCGAAGGTGGCATCGAGCGGTGCGTCGTCCGTCGAGCTGAGGACGATGGGATGATAAGTCTGGCCCGGCAGCGTTGCGCCGATTTCCGGCTGCACGCCTGTCGGCAAGCCGCTGACCTCGGCGCGAAACGGCGGCAGCTCTTCGCCGAGTTCCAGCTTGCGCAGCAGCAGCAGGCAACGCCCGCCACGCGGCACGGCCATCTGCTGGCCCGCCTTGAAGCGCGGAATCAAGGTCTGCTTCTCGATGGGCTCGGTGGTGAGCACGCCATGCGCTCGCGGCTTTTCCACCACGAGGCGATAGGCGAAATCCGCACCGCCTTCGCCGCGGCTGTCCGCCACGCTCAGCAAGCAACGCTCGTCACCCATTTTCACCGTGAGCCGCGAGTCCACCTGATAGTTGGCGATGTCGTCGTTCTTGGTCTCCTTGCCGCAGATGCTGGCGAGCACGGGGTCGAGCTTTGAGCGCAGTCGGCGAGCGAAAACGGTTGCCTCGAAGAGGTCGGCTTTCTTTGCCGCGAAGGAATACCAGTCCACCTGACCCGGCTGACCGATGATGCCTTCGACGACGAATGGCGGCTGCGGCAAGGCCTGCGCGCTCTCGCGACTGTCGTGCTTCTCGCGTTGCTCCATCACCGAAGTTTGCGGCGAGGCCATGACGAACACCGGACCCGTGCCCACGATGCCGTCCTGCACCGGATACACCGCGTCGGGAATCTGAAACGGCCACCCCCCTTCCAGCGCGTTCACCGGCCCACGGCGGAACGTCTCGCGCCGCGGCAAGGTCACGCGCTGTTGGAACGCGCCACCGACCGCGCCCGTGAAAGTGAAGTCGCGCGTCTCGCCCAACTTTCCACCGAGCGGCCACACCGCATCGGGCTGTGGATAATCGCCAACGTGAATCACATACAGGCAATCCGAGCCGAGGCCGTAGCGAGCATCGTTTTGCTCCACGCCGTGTCGTGGATCGTGCAGCGAGACGCGATACTCGCCCTCCACGGGAGCGATGAATGAGCAAACAGGATCGTGGTAATAAAGCGCCGAGGTGTCGGCTTCTTTGAAGAGCTTTCCATCCGGCGTGAAGACGCGCAGCACGCCATCAATGATGGTCGGCGAGATGCGCAGGCCCAGCATCTCCAGGCTGCAACGCTGTCCCTTGCGCAGCGGGATGCGGAACCAATCCGTCTCGTAGCGCAGCAGATGTCCCCAGACCGTGTGCTCCATCGGCACGAGCTGCGCCGTCTCGCGCGAGGCCGTTTGTTCAGGCACTTCATCAATGATAGGCAGGCGGTTCACATGGAACTGGCGCGGACTCGAGATGCCCGTGCGCGTGCGGATTCGCAGATGCACATTGCCCGGCGATTGATCGGCGGGAATCTCGATGCGCGCCTTCACCTCGCGAATGCGTTTGTCGCTAGCAACGGGCAGCGGTGCCTCGCCGAGTAGCGTGATTTTTACTCCCGGCTCATGCGCCAGCACGGCCTCGATGTCTTCAATGTAAGCGCCACGGAGAATGACCTGCTGAGTGGTGCCGCGCTGACCACACGGCGGCTCGATGGCAAAGAGCACCGGCGACGCTGCCCGAGCGAAAGGCGCAGCGAAGAAGAGAAGAGCAAGCAAGACGCACCGCATAGGCTTTCGCGAATCAAGTTATGCCAGGATGGCCTGCACCGGTTTTCCTGCCGTGATGGCGATGGGCCGCGTGCCTTGCGCCATCAGTTTCTTCTCCAGCGAGATGCCCATGAGCTGGAAAACCGTCGCGCCATAATCTTCCGCCGACACCGCGCCTTCCAGCGGCTCCGCGCCCGTCGCATCCGACACCCCGTGCACCAGTCCGCGCTTCAATCCGGCACCGGCCATCGCGACGCTGAAACACTTGGTCCAGTGGTCGCGACCGCCGTTCGAGTTCATCTTCGGCGTGCGGCCAAAGTCGGTCGAAACCACCACGAGCACTTCATCGAGCAAGCCGAGCGAATCCAAGTCCGCGATGAGTGCCGCGTAGGCTTGGTCAAATGCGGGCAGTTGCTCCGTCACACCCTTGCGCAAGTTTTGATGATGGTCCCACGAGCCATAGGTCGCCGTGATGAAGCGCACGCCGGACTGCGCCAGCCGCCGCGCCAGCAGCAGCGTCTGACCCGCCGTATTCAAACCATAAGCCTCGCGCAGGCGCATCGGTTCGGCCTCGAGATTGAACGCCTCCCGCGCCACCGGCTCGGAAATCATACCGTAGGCCTTGTGGTAAAAATCATTCATCGCCGCCACCGCCGGTTCATCCGCGAGCGGACGAAAGTTCTCCTGCACCACATCACGCAAGTGCTGCCGCAACTCAAAGCGCCCCGCATCCACGCCCTTCGGCAGTTCCAAATCCTTCACCTTGAAACCCTTCACCGCTGGCGTGCCGCCGACATCGAACGGACTGCAAGAGTCGCCCAGATAGCCCGCCTGTGACTGCGGATTGGAAGTGGGAATGCACACATAAGGCGGCAGATTTTTCTGCGAGCCCAACTCATGCGACACGATGCTGCCCATGCTCGGATACACGATGGCCGGACTTGGCCGCCAGCCCGTCATCATCGTCTGCACTCCGCGTTCGTGCGCCGCCTCATTGTGCCACATCCCGCGCAGGATCGTCATCTTGTCCGCTACCTTCGCCGTCTTCGCCATCAGCTCACAAAAGCGCACGCCCGGCAGCTTCGTCTCCACCGCGCCGAACTCGCCACGCACCGCGGACATCGCCTCCGGCTTCGGGTCCCACGACTCATGCTGCCCCAGCGCCCCCGGCAGAAAGATGTGAATGAGCGACTTCGCCTTCGCCGTCGGAGCCACATTTTCAGGCGAACCCGCCGCCCACAGGCGAGTGTGACGCCCCATCGCCAAGCCAAGGCCGCTGCAAAGCCCCATCTGCAGCCAGAGACGACGAGTGAGTGAATCTTGAATGGAATGTTTCTTCATAAAATAGCATCAATCGTTCAGTTCCGGCATCGCCAAGCCCAGACGTTTCGCCGCATTCAACACATGCGTCTGCATCGCCGTAAAAGCCGCCTTGCCATTGCCCGCTCGCAGCGCCCTCAGCACCTTTTCATGCTCCGCCGCCGTCGTCTCATCGCCCTGCCGAAGAAAGCCGCTGCGATGACTCTGCGCCAGCAACTCTGCCAGCGACTCCAGCACCAGATGCGCGATTTGATTATCCGAGGCCCGCGCGATTTCGCGGTGAAAATCCATGTCAGCCGCCACCGCATCCTCCAACGCCGTCGCCGCCAGCAACCGAGCCTGCGCCTCCTCAATCTGCTTCAACTGCGCCTTCGTCATCCGCAGCGCTGCCAGCCGCGCATTCTGCGGTTCGATCATCAGCCGCACCTCAAACAACTGCCGCATCCGGTCCTTCTCCTTCGGCATCAGTAGCGAGAGCGAAGCCGTCAGCGGCCTGTGCAAACAATCCACCACCCGCGTGCCCTGTCCCTGCCGAATCTCCAGCATCCCCTGAAGTTCCAATCTCTTCGTCGCCTCCCGCACCACATTCCTCCCCACCCCCAGCTTCGCCGCCAGCTCCCTTTCTGCGGGCAACGTCGCATCATCCCTACCCTGCTCCGATCGAAGCATCACCGCTAGTTTCTGACACACCTGCTCCACGAGTGTGGGCGCACGGGAAATGGTCTCAATGGATTGGATATGCATGCTGGTGGGCTGGTAGGACCAGTTGTAATCCTAATCCCAACACCTTCTTTCAAATTAGGCCGAAACTTTTCAGACGGCATCGCCACGCACGATTGCCTTATGCAACGACATGACAAAATCGCGGGCAATGCGGTCTCCGTCGGCACTGCAAGCATGGCGCAGCCAATCGCGTCGCCTGATGAGTGAGGAGTTGGATTCAGACCACAGAAGCGAACGCGCCATCACTTCTGTTCTTTGTCGGTGCTCCATTTCAAGACCGCGGCGTCACGAGCGCGGATGAGCACACGTGCGCTGGACGACGCGGGAAGATATTCCAGCAATTCCCCGCGCAGCCTGGTGGGCGTCGCGGATGCTGGAAGCGTGACCGTGATGTCTTCCCGGTTGGGATTGATGATTCAAAGAGCAGTGCCGCTTCGCCGGTGAATCGGTGGATGAGACTCTCGCGTGCTGGAAGAGCTGGCTTGTCCTTTTCCTTACCCGGCTGCATCGATCACAACCATGTGAGCGCGGGCGCAGGCAGTTACCTCTGCATCGCCTACTCCGCGGCTTCGAAAACGTCGCGTGCCTTTTGAAACTGCCCGAAAAAAACAAGCATCCCGTCGTAGTCTTTCCGTTCGCAGGTCGTGGGCGTGCCGGTCATTCTTGCAGCCAGCTCCCCTTCCCGCTTTTGAAAGGGTTCGGTGTTCGCGCGCTGCGGCAGTAGCAAGGGTTTCGACGCCCACGCCAAGTCCTCGCCAAACTCCATTTTCTTCCCATCGAGATTCACGTCTGAAATATTGATGCACGCCTGCGCGGGCATGAGCAGGACGCTCGCGATGACGATGCAGAGGGGCGCTTTCATGCGCGCAATCGTCGTGCCGCGCGATGCGCGCGCAAGCCGCGGCGGGGTGACCATTTTTGATCCGGCACCTACCCTTGCCAGCGTCGCAGGACGAGCGCCACGTTGCTGCCGCCGAAGCCGCTGCTGGTTTTCAGGATGACTTCCGGATTGGCCGCCAGCGTCTGGCTGGGGAGATTCAATCCTTCGCAGGCTGGATCGGGATTCGTGAGGTGCGCCTGGCCGGGAGTGAAGCCCTCCGCGAGCGCGAGCGCGCAGAATCCCGCCTCCATCACCGCGGCCATCGAAAGGCCGTGGCCGGTGAGCGCCTTGGTGCTGCTGACTGCCGGGCGTGCTCCGGCGCTGGTGAATACGGTGCGCAGGGCGAGCGCTTCGGAGCGATCACCGGTCGGTGTCGAGGTGGCGTGGGCATTCACGTAGCCGATATCGCCGGGTATGACGCCCGCGGAATCCAGCCCGCGCCGGATGGCGGACGCGAGGCCACGGCCTTCCGGATCGGAGATGGCCATGTTGAAGCCATCTGAGGCCTGACCCCAGCCGATCATTTCCGCGAGAATGGGCGCACCGCGTGCCTGGGCCGAAGCCGCGTCCTCCAGCACCAGTGCCGCAGCCCCGCCGGTGCCGACGAACCCGTCGCGTCCGGCATCGAACGGCCTCGATGCGCTTCCGGGATCCGGATTGCGCGAGAGCACGCGCATGCCGTGGAAGGGATAGGTTGATTCAAACGTGAGGTCCTCGCCGCCGACGATGATCATCCGCTGCTGCCGGCCGAGCAGGATTTCATCGTAGGCATAGCCCAGCGCGTGCGCGGTCGAGGCGCAGGCGGAAACGAATCCGCAAACGGCGCCGCGGATGCCGTGGTACGCGGCGAGATTAAAGCTGAGCGTGCCCGCGATGCCGCCGATGACACCGAGCGGCGGGACGCGCTGGCCATTCGAGCCGTGAATGATGTTGAGCGCATTGCGGGCGAAAAATGGAGAACCGGCGGAAGCCGTGAACAGTCCGGTGTCCTCGCTGGCCAAGTCGGCGGGCGCGAGCCGCGCCTCGGCGATCGCCTGCTGGACTGCGCAGAATGCATGCAGGCCATGCGGTGGCAGCGAGCGCAGGATTTCGCGAGTGAAAGTGTAGCCCGCCGGCCAGCGCCACTCGGAAAAATGCGCGGACCGAGTGTCGAAATCCTTGATGGTGCCCGCGACTTTGACCGGAAGATCCCAGCCGGGCATGAACTCGAACGGCTCGATCCCGTGGCGCAATTCCCGCAGGCTGCGGGAGACGGCGGCGCGGTCATTGCCGATGCTCGTGACGAAGCCCAGCCCGCTGACGACGATCCGACGGCTTCCCGATGCCAAGTGCCTCATCCCTGGGCGGACGGAAGGTTGCGCAGCACCGCCCGCAGATCATCAAGCGTCACGATTTTGTCGAGTTCCTCATCGGGCAGCCGCGTGCCCACCACGTCCTCGAAAACGCACGCCATCTCCACCATCGTGATCGAATCCATCCCGAGATCACCGGCCAGCTTCGTCGAACCGGGCATCTCCGCGACCGGCCGTTCCGGCGGCTTGCTAAGGTGATGCTGGACGACCCCGGCGATGGCGAGATCGAGCGCCCCATCGTCACCTGATCGCTGATATTCCGCGCAGGCGGCAATGGTGGCCTCCGGGTACCCCTGCAGGATGATGCGAAGGGCAGGATTCTCCCGCTGGGATTTCGCGGGCGTCTGGCCAGGGCGATTAGTTTGAGGTGCTGGTTCCATGCCCCGCCGTTATATGAACGGAAACAGAAGTCAACAGTGGGCGGCTTGATCGCCAGGCGGTGGGTTTTGAACTGCCGGGAATTTGCGTTGTCTGCACGCGGAGCGCCGGCTGCCATCAGGAGTATTCCGGTCCCGCATTTATCGAGACACGTCTGCACCCGCGTGTTGTCGCGGGCGTGCGGTTGAGCAAGGGCAGCAAGTCGATGCCATCGAGCGTGGCGCGGGTACTCTTGTCCGCGCCCGGTTTCGATTCACTGCGGACAGGAGTCTCCGCATCACGCGCGACAGCGAGTGCGGTGGCGGTGGC
>JBDSAR010000001.1:0-1814 GCA_039922035.1 Chthoniobacteraceae bacterium | reverse complement strand
AGTAGATCATGGTGTGCGGTTGGTTTCACACACTCCTCTTTGCGTTCCGCGTGCCACTGCTCCGCTACAGAGGAGACGCCGCTCCCGTGATGTAAAAAGCGTCGCGATAACCGACGCATGTGTCGCCACCGTGCGACACTCAGAACGTGAGCCGGAAATCCATTTTCGGTCGTGAAAGGCCGCATTTTCAACGCAGGGTCGCGGCGTGAAAAAGAGAGAGTCGCCGAGGAATTTCCGCGTTTTCCTCGGCGACTCTCGCAATCCACCGTTTTGGCAGTATCCTCTTTGGAAGTTAAGAGTTAGAAGTTAGACCTTAAAAGCTGCGCCTGCCGCAGGCACTTCCTGGTGACGCGGAACCGTTCTGATTCCGATGAATTCGCTGCGCGAAGCTTCAACGCCGGAGCAGTTCGCCACGAAGCATGGCCGTTTTTCAAGGAGCAGGGGTCCCCTCGCGCCTGCTCCTCGTGCGGCGGAGACCGCCCGCACGCGTTCTCAGATTTTTCCGAGGAGCACGAGGATGAGCACGATCACAAGGATGAGGCCGAGGCCGCCGCTGGGGCCGTAGCCCCACTTATTGCTATGCGGCCAAGTGGGCAGGGCACCGACGAGGAGGAGCACAAGAATGATGAGGAGGATGGTGGAGATGGACATACCCAAAGTTCGGGACAGCCAGAACTCTGGCCGTATCGTATTCACAGATGTCATGGATCCCGAACCCGACATTTCCTGGGCGCGCTTCGTCGCATTTGTGCGTCTGCACACACACGACGTGCGCAACGGCCTGAACAGCCTCGATCTCGAGACCGCGCTCCTGCACGAACTCGTCGTTGATGGCGAAGGGCGCGCCTGTGTCGATCGCATCCGCAAGCAGGTGCGCGCGCTCGGCGTGCAGATGCGCGATCTCTCCGCCCTGTTTCAGGAACCGAAGCCCTTTCTCACTCCCATCGCCGCGCACGATCTCTTCCTCATCTGGCGGGAACAGCAGGCCGATCTGCCGAAGCCGCTGGAGGTTCAGTGGAAAGATGAACTCGGCGCTGAGCAGGTGAATGCGGACGCCGGCATGATGGCGAAAGTTTTCCGCGAACTGCTGGAAAATGCCGCGGCCTTCTCCGAAGGCGGCGCGGCGACGGCCTGCGCACGGCGGGAAGGGGATAAGGTCACCTTTGAACTGCGCGAGCCAAAAACGGGCGCGCTGGATCCGTCCGCTTGGGGCGAGCCGCTCGCGACGGCCCGGCGCGGCGGGTACGGTCTGGGATTGTGGCTGGTCCGCCGCCTCCTCGCTGCGAACCATGCCAGCATCGTCCAGCGCCATCTGCCGGACGAGGGATCATTGGTCACACGAATCTCCCTGCCAACGTGCCAATGACTGGGCCAAGTCGCGGGGGCCGTGGCGCTGATTGCCGTCCACGCAGAACGGGCCGGATGCCACCTGGAATTGGTGGCAATCCGGCCCGTCAGCAGTTTCCGATCGTCCGCTATGCCGACGGCGTCCGGCGATGGAAGATCAGCGACACGACGAACAGCACGATGAACACGAAGAAGAGAATCTTGGCGATTCCCACTGCGGTGCCGGCGATGCCACCGAAGCCGAGAACGGCCGCGATGAGTGCGATGATAAGGAATGTGATGGCCCAGGAGAGCATGGTGGTTGGTTTGTTGAGGTTTGGAGTTTGGCTTTCACCGATTGGTTCGACAACTCCCCTGCCCTTGCGTGTATGGACTTGAAAACTTTTCAGACTTGGCGCCGCGCGATGCCGTTTTCGTTGAAAAGCCGGTTTGCCAGAATCACGGCGTCCCGCTATTGCCAAGTTTCT